>VBLM01000140.1:8921-11338 GCA_005879095.1 Deltaproteobacteria bacterium | reverse complement strand
CGCAGATCCGCGGCGCGATGGAACGCCTGGGCCGCTTCGTCGCCGCGCTCGCATGACGGCGTCGCGCGATCCCGTCGCCGAGATCGTCGCCTACAACAAGCCGCTGACCGAGAGCGGACATCGTGTGTCGCCGCACGAGGGTCCGGGCGATCTCACCGCGGTCGCGTTGCGGCGCAAGCTCGCCGCGCTCGCGGCCACGCCGTTCCAGTTCTTCCGCGGCACCTTTCACCTGATGGCCTGGGACGTGATGAAGGGCCGCGTGCCAGGAGCGCAGGCCGCCGCGCCGGAGGGGATGATCGTCGGCGATCTGCACCTGGAGAATTTCGGCATTTATCGGGGAGCAAGCGGCGCGCTGGTGTTCGACGTCAACGACTTCGACGACGTCGGGATCGGCCCCCTGGACCTCGATCTGAAACGTCTCTGCACCAGCGCGCTCCTGCTTCCGGGACTGGCCTGGGGCGTGCGGCTGAACGCGGCGCGGGCGATCGCTCGCGCCTGGCAGGAAGAGATGGAAAAGATGGGCGGGCGCTTTCCCATTCCCGCCTGGACCGAGGAGAAAGCGGAAGGCCGCGTCGCCGAGCTACTCAAAGAGAGCGGGCGGAAGACGCGCGAGGTGATGATCGCGAAAGCCGCGCCGGAGAAGGGCCACGCGCGGCTGGTGCAGGGCGAGAGATTCGTGCGGCCGGCAAAAGCGTGGGTGCAGGTGGTCGAACATGCGCTCGCGGAGTACCTGGACTCGCTGAAGCAGCTCAAGGCGCCGGACGCGCCCCGCGGATGGGAGATCCTCGACGTCGCTTATCGTTTCAAGGGTACCGGTTCGCTCGGGCGCCTGCGGTTCACGGTGCTGCTCGGACACGGCGGCGACCGGCGCGCGATCGAGCTGAAAGAGGCGCGGCCGAGCGCTCTCGACGACGCACGCGGGGCCCCGCCGCTGCGCGATCGGGCGCGCGTGCAGACGGCCGCCATCCGCAGGTTGCAAGGCGATCCCTGGCCGCGGGTGGCCGCGACGAAGCTCGGCAAATTGCCCGCGCTGGGCCGCGAAAACGAGCCGGAAGAAGAGAAGGTCGGCTGCAACCGCTTCGCTTCCGGCGACTCGCGCCACGAAGAGCTGCAGGCGTACGCGCGCCAGTGCGGGCAGGTGTTGGCTCGGCTGCATGCGCGCGAAAACGCGCCAGCCATCCTCGCCACGCAATGGAATCCCGGAGACGCGTCGCACGCCGCGGTCACCTTTGCAGAGAAGTACGCGGCGCAGATCGAAGTGGACCAGCGGGCGTTCGTTCGCGCCCGGGATCAGGTGGCGAAAGACCTCGCGCTCATGTAAGGAGGGCGCACCATGCGAAAAATCCTCTCTGCAATCGCGGTCGTACTGATGATGGTCTTCGGCTTTCCCACCGTTTCGCTCGCCAAGGGCAAGCCGGCAGCGGCGGCCGCCAAATCGGACAAGCTCGACATCAACACCGCGAGCGAGGACGATCTGAAGGCGCTGCCCGGCATCGGCGATGCGTACGCGAGAAAGATCATCGAGGGCCGTCCGTACAAGGCAAAGGACGAGCTGCACGAGAAGAAGATCATCCCGATGGCCACCTACAAGAAAATCCAGAACAAGATCATCGCGCACCAGGTGAAGTGACGCCTTTGTTCAGCGAGCTTCGCCGCCGCGGCGTGCTCGGCGCGGTGGTCGCCTGGGGCGTCGCGTCGGCCGGCGCGCTGCAGCTGGCGGACATCGTCGTCCACAACCTCGACCTGCCGGGCTGGACGGTGCGCGCGCTGATCTGGGTCGC
Organism: Deltaproteobacteria bacterium; assembly: GCA_005879095.1. GTDB lineage: Bacteria > Myxococcota > Myxococcia > Myxococcales > 40CM-4-68-19 > 40CM-4-68-19. The sequence goes on along the minus strand of VBLM01000140.1, from coordinate 9,557 downwards.
CGCGCTCGGGCTGCCGGTCGTGGCGGTGATCTCGTGGCTCTACGATCTGACCCGGCACGGCCTGGTCCGCACGCAGGCGCCCGGGCTCTCGCCGCAGACGCCGCGCGCGATGACGCCGCGGACCTCGCCGGCCGCGGGCGCCGCCGAGAACATCGCGTCCGGCACGCTCCTGGCTGGCCGCTATCGCGTCGAAGGCGAGCTGGGAAAGGGCGGTATGGGGCGCGTGCTGAGCGCGGTCGACGAGCGCATCGGCCGCCGAGTGGCGGTGAAAGTGGTCACGGGTGCGCACGACCCGGCGCGGGTAGCGCGCTTCGAACAGGAGGCCCGCACCGCCGGCGCGCTCGAGCATCCGAACGTGCTCGCGGTCTACGATCTGGGCGAGCACGAGGGTGTCCCCTTCCTCGTCACCGAGCTCCTGCAGGGCCATACGCTGCGCACGCTGATCGACCACGGTCCGCTGCCGGCGGCCCAATCGCACGATCTCGCGCTCCAGCTCGCGCGCGGTCTGGCGGCGGCGCACGCGCGCGGCATTGTCCACCGCGATCTCAAGCCGGAGAACCTCTTCGTCACCAAAGACGGCCGCGTCAAGATTCTCGACTTTGGTCTCGCGAAGCTGATGCAGTCCCAGCAGGACTG
>VBLM01000140.1:0-8771 GCA_005879095.1 Deltaproteobacteria bacterium | reverse complement strand
CGCTGATCGAGGCCGGCCACGCGGCGCTGACGGCCGAGCCGAAACCGCTGGCCTTCGGGACTTCCCCGGCGCTGGAGAGCATCGTCCTCCGCGCGCTCGCCAAGGACCCCGCGAAGCGTATCCGCGACGGCGGCGAGCTGGCGGGCGCTCTCGAATCGCTGCACCCGGGTCCTCTGCCGCTGCAAATGCGCCCCCGCAAGTCGACCGCGCTGATGGTCACGCTGGCGGCGCTGGCGGTGGCGGCCGCGTTCGCCTCGGGGTTGCGCGTCAACCGATCGTCCCGCCGGGAAAAACCGCGGACCGCGACGAGTTGGACGCCGGCGATACCCGTCCCGCCGCAACCACCGGCGCTACCCGGGATTCCCGACGGCAAGGAGATCCAGGCGCAGATTCGGAAGGCCACGCGCCGGGGCGGCCGCATCGGTATGCTGGTCGGCATGCGCGAGCTCGAGCGGAACGGCAAGAGCGATCGCGCCGAGGCGCTCCTGCGCAAGCAGCGCGATCCGATCGCGCGGCTCGAGCTGTTCCTGCTCCAACAGCGCGAGGGCAAAGAGGACCAGGCGATCAGCGACGTGCGCGCGTATCTCGCTTCGTCGAAGCTGACCGACTGGCCGGCGCCGTTGGTGCGGGCGTACGCCGGCCAGGCGACCGACGCCGAAGCCATCAACGCGGCCAGCGACGATCCCGACGACCTCTGCGAGGCGAACTACTACCTCGGCCGGTTACGCCGCTCGCGCGACTTCTTGGAAAAAGCCGCTTCGCCGGAGTGCGACGAATCCGACTTCGCGCGAGACGAATTGAAAGCTCTTCAGATGCGCTGAAACCTAAAGGCGGTGGATCTGCATCATCGAGGCGCCGAACGTCGGGCGGTTCGGCGGCACCGCTGACGCAATCACGATCGCTTCGCCGCGCATCGCTTCGCCCGCCCCCACCAGTGTCTGCGCGATGTTCGCGATCATCTCGTCGGTCGTCTCGAATGGCTTCTTCACCCGCCGCGCCGTCACGCCCCAGTACAGCGCCATCCGCCGGTACGCCGTCTCCGAAGCGGTGAAGGCCACGATCCGCGCCTGCGGCCGGTACTCCGCGATCTGCCGCGCCGTCTCGCCGGTGCGCGTGTAGACACAGATCGTACCGATGCCGAGCTGTCCCGCCGCCGCCGCGCACGCCTTGGCGACCGCGGTGGCAAACGTGCTCTCGCCGCGATCGAGGATCGCTTCCGGCATCGCCTGGTACCGCGCGCTGCGCTCGACTTCCTCGACGATGCGGGCCATCGTCTCCACCGCTTCGATCGGATGCGCGCCGGTCGCGGTTTCGGCTGACAGCATGACAGCATCCGCCCCGTCGAGCACCGCGTTGGCCACGTCGCTGACTTCCGCGCGCGTCGGCTGCGGCGAGACGATCATGCTCTCCAACATCTGCGTCGCGACGATGGCGATCTTGCCGTAGTAGTTCGTCCGCTCGATGGCCGTTTTCTGGATCAGCGGCACCCGCTCGAGCGGCATCTCCACGCCGAGGTCGCCGCGCGCGATCATCACGCCCTCGGCCAGCTGGGCGATCTCGTCGACGCGGTCGACCGCCTGCGGCTTCTCCAGCTTGGCGATGACCGGCGTCGTCGGCGCGTACCGCTTCACCAGCCGGATGTCGTCCGCCGAACGCACGAAGCTGAGCGCGACATAGTCGACCTCGTGTTCGAGCCCGAACTTGAGGTCCTCGATGTCCTTGGGCGTCAGCGCCGGAATCGACACCGGCGTGCCCGGCAGGTTGATGCCCTTGTGATCGGAGAGGATGCCGCCGACCAATACCCGGCAGCGCACGTCCTTTCCGGAGATGCCGATCACTTCGAGGCGGATCGCGCCGTCGTTGATCAAGACCGGGTCGCCGAGCGAGACGTCGTCGGGGAGACCCTCGTACGAGCAGCTGAACCGGGCGGCAGTGCCGATGACGCCCTGCTCGGCGGTGATCACGGTCTCTGCACCGGGCTCGAGGCGCACCTTGCCGCCCTCGATCTTCCCCACCCGGATCTTCGGCCCCTGCAGGTCGAGCAGCAGGCCCACCGGCCGCCCCGCCATCTCCGCAGCGCTGCGGACGGCGCCGATGGCCCGCAGGTGATCGTCGTGCGTGCCGTGCGAGAAATTGAGCCGCGCCACGTCCATGCCCGCCTCGACCAGCCTGCCGAGGGTTGGCTCTTCGCGGGACGCCGGCCCCATCGTGCAGATGATCTTGGCCTTGCGCATGCGCCGACGAGCCTAGGGCGCAGCGATCAGTCCCGCAAGTAAAGGCGGGCTCAGATGTGCAGCACCGGCGCCGGCGGCGGCTCGGTGTGCCGCGAGCTCGCGTTCTTTCCGTGCAGGTCTTCGGGCGAGATAGCGGCTTCGTCGAGCACCGCCGGGTCGGCCACGATCGGCGCACCCGCCTCCAGCGCGAGCGCCAGTACCTCGCCTGCGCCCGAGTCGATGCGCAATTCGCGCGATCCGGCGCCGACCGCGAGGTGGCCGCGGAAGCCGCGCCCGCCCGAGACCTCGTCGATGGTGGCGCGCAAGACGCGGCCGCCCAAAGCCTCCACGGCCGCCGCCCCGAGTCCGCGTGGACCGCGCCGGCTGTGCTCGATCAGCGCCGCCTCCGCGCGCGAGATGGGGATCGGCAGGCGGCGAGGGCCGCCGACTTCCGCCAGCACCAGCACTGTCTGTCCCCCGTGGACGCGGACGATCTCGCCGAACTTCAGCTCGACGGCGGTTTCGCGCGCCGGCCGCTGCAGCAGCCGGCACAGCGCCCCGGCGGTGCAGGCGATCAGCACCAGCGCGACGAACGAATGTCTCGGCCCCGGCATCCCGCGCCCTCCCAGGGACAAGCTAGGGAGCGGCGGCGCGGATGCAATGTTTACTCCAGTTCGGCGACCTCTTCTTCCTCGTCCTCGTCGCTTTCCTCGTCCTCGCTGTCCTCTTCGTCGAGCAGCGCGGCGGCCTTCGCCGATACCGCCGGCGCCTCGTCGTACGGCGGAGGCATGTCCTCGCTGTTCACCTCGACCGAGGTGCTGAACTTCCGCCGCAGCGGCGCCACGGCGGCAAACAACTCTTCGAGCGCTCCCACCACCGCCTCCACCTGCTCGTCGGGAGCGCGGGTCCCGCATCCGGGGCAGCGCAGGACAGGGTCGGTCTGCACGTCCGACACGTCGAGGGAGAACGACTCCTCGCACTTCTGGCACTGGAATTCGAGCTGCATGTCCCCACCCTCCAGCGATGCCGGCACAGCATAGTCATGCGCGCGCTACGTGGAAGAGGGTACGCGAAAAAAAGTCGGGGCCGTGACGGGGACATGATGGCGTGTCGGGGACATGATGAGAACACGCCGAAGGCGTGTCATCGTGTCCCCCTTCAGCGCGCGACGTGGCGGCCCCTCATGGGCGTCCTCCACCTGACGGTTTGACGCGCCGCGCAGGTGCCTGTCAGATGCGCGCGTGCGCCGTGCTGCCCTCTTCCTTCTGCTCGCCTGCGCGTGCGCCGGATCGGGCAGGCGCTACCCGTGCGACCCGACCGCGGGCGACTGCGGCCAGGTCGTGAATCCCGACGGCGGACCGGACCAGACGGCGTTCGTCTCGGCGCCGTTCATGGTCTTCCACGACGGCGCGCACAACACCGCCACCGACGCGATTCCGTTCGCCGGCGCACTCTTCGCCGCCTTCCGCAACGCTTCGGCCTGGTCGGGCGATGCCAACGCGCAGGTGTTCATCCTCCGGTCGGACGACAAGGGGCGAACGTGGAGCAAGACCGCCGCCCTCGGCGTGCCGGGCCGCGACCCGCGCCAGCCCAAGCTCTTCCTCTTCGGCGGCAAGCTGTGGCTGATCGCGACGTTTTGGGACACCTCCGATCCGACCGCGCACAAGACGACCCTGCGCGTGTCGGAGACCGAAGACGGCTCGACCTGGACGCCGTTCGCGCCTCTGGCGAATCGCGATGGGCTGGCCGCCTGGCGGCCGCGGACGTTCGGAAACCAGCTCTTTTTCTCGGTCTGGGGCGCCGACGAGCTGTTCCCGCCCTCCGCGCCGACCGCTTTCGCGCTGGTCTCGACGACCGACGCGATCGTCTCTGGCGTAGCCGCCCCGGCGCCGCCGGTCGGACCGGGCGCGCGGGAAGGGGAGCTGATCGTCCGCGCCACCGGCGAGCACTGGCTGGCCGCGCCCGAGCGGACGGTCGGCTCGTCTCTCGCGAAACAGACCTTCTGCCGCGCTCCGGCCGGCGCGCTCGACTGGTCGTGCTGGAGCGTGACCGGCCTGCCCATCGAGTCTCCGGCGATGTTCGAGTGGAAGGGCGTCCTCTACGTGGCCGGCAAGCGCGACACCGGCAACGGCTTCAAGCGGACGTCGCTCTGGCAGGTGCTGGAGGACGATCACGACCTGAGCCCGGTCAAGGACATCGACGCGAGCTTCGGCGACACCGGCGGGCCGGCCGTGGTCCAGCTCGATCAGGACCGCGCGCTGCTCACCTTTCACACCACCTCGAAGCTCGACCCTCGCGTGGCGGCGCTCGGCCACGAGCCGACCGAGGTGGAAGCGCAGTCGAAGGACTACGCGAGCGACATCCTCGCGGTCGAGCTGTACATGCCTTCCGCCGCCGCCGGACATTGAAATGCGCTATCTTGCGCGGCCCAAAACGAGGTCACCATGGCGAGCGCGGCTCCGAAGATCCCTGAAGGCGGCCAACCGATCGAGCTGAAGAACGGGCGGCTCAGCGTCCCCGACCGTCCGATCCTGCCGTTCATCGAGGGCGACGGCACCGGTCCTGACATCTGGCGCGCCTCGCAGCGCGTCTTCGACGCGGCGGTGGCCAAGGCGTACGTCGGGAAGCGAAAGATCGCCTGGGCAGAGGTCTACGCGGGCGAGAAGTCGAAGAACCTCTTCGACAACTGGCTGCCCGACGAGACGGTCGACGCGTTCCGGCGCTTTCTCGTCGGCATCAAGGGCCCGCTGACCACGCCGGTGGGCGGCGGCATCCGCTCCTTGAACGTGGCGCTGCGGCAGATGCTCGACCTCTACGTCTGCCTGCGGCCGGTGCGCTGGTTCAAGGGCGTGCCCAGCCCCGTGAAGCGGCCCGGGAAGGTGAACATGGTGATCTTCCGCGAGAATACGGAGGACATCTACGCCGGCATCGAATACGCGGCTGGTACGCCCGAAGCGCAGAAAGTCATTTCTGGTCTCGCGAATTTCCCAAGGATTTCAAGAAGATTCGTTTCGGTACGCGCGAGGCGTCGGAGGCCTGGCAGAAGCAGCTGGAGGGCATCGGTGCTCCGAAGCGCGAGGTGCCGGTGCAGGTCGGCGTCGGCCTCAAGGCGATCAGCTATCTCGGCACCGAGCGCCTCGTGCACAGCGCCATCGGCTACGCCATCCAGAACAAGGCGAAGAGCGTCACGCTGGTCCACAAAGGCAACATCATGAAGTTCACCGAGGGCGCGTTCCGCGACTTCGGCTACAAGGTCGCGAAAGACTTTTACCAGGCGAAGGAGATCGACGGCGGGCCGTGGTGCAAGCTGCCCAGCGGCATCGTGATCAAGGACGCGATCGCCGACATCACGCTGCAGCAGGTCCTCACGCGGCCGGAGGACTTCGACGTCATCGCGACGCTGAACTTGAATGGGGATTATTTGAGCGACGCGCTGGCGGCGCAAGTCGGCGGCATCGGCATCGCGCCCGGCGGGAACATCAATTACCTCTCCGGGCACGCCATCTTCGAGGCCACCCATGGCACCGCGCCGAAGTACGCCAACCAGGACAAGGTCAACCCGGGCTCGGTGATCTTGTCGGGCGAGATGATGTTCCGGCACCTGCACTGGGACGAGGCGGCGGACCTGATCATCAAGGGCATGGACGGCGCCATCGGCGCCAAGACGGTGACCTACGACTTCGCCCGCCTGATGATCGCCGAGGGCGAAAAGGACGTTCGCGAGGTGAAGTGCTCGGAGTTCGGCGACGCCATCATCCGCCACTTCTGATCAGGCGAACAGCTCGTCGATCTCGCGCGCGTATCGCTGCGCGACGACCTTGCGCTTCAGCTTCATGGTCGGCGTCAGCTCGCCGGAATCGATGGTGAACTGCGCCGGCAGCACCTTGAACTTCTTGATCGTCTCGTAGTGGGCAAGGCGCGAGTTGACCTTTTCGATCTCGCGGCCGACATGCGCGACGAACTCCGCGTCCCGCGCCTTCTCGATCACCTCGGGGACGATCAGTGCGGCGAGGTACTTGCGCGCGTCTCCGACGACCACGGCCTGGGCCACGCCGGCGATGCGGCCGAGCTGGACCTCGATGTTCTGCGGCGAGACGTTCTTGCCGCCGGAAGTGATCAGGAGGTCCTTTTTGCGATCGGTGATTCGCAGATAACCGGCGTCGTCGAATTCGCCCACGTCGCCGGTGTGCAGGAAGCCTTCCGCATCGAGCGTCTCGCTGGTGGCTCGAGAGTCCTTGAAATAGCCGAGAAAGACGTGCGGCCCGCGAGTAAGAATCTCGCCGTCCCGCGCGATGCGGACCTCCAGCCCTTCCTCCGGCCGGCCGACGGTGCCGATGCGGCGCGCGGCCGGGAGGTTGGCGGTGCCCATCGCGGTGCTCTCGGTCATGCCCCACATGTCGAGGATCGGCAGGCCGAGCGAGTCGAAGAACTGGAGCGTCGCGGTGTTGATCTTGGCCGCGCCGGTGACGCAGAAGCGCGCCCGATCGAGACCCAGCTTCTTGCGCACGAGGGCAGGCGCAAGCCGGACCAGCATGCGCCGCAGAGGAGACTTGAGCTGCTCCTCGATCCGCGCCTGCAGCTTTTCCCACACGCGAGGCACGCCGAAGAAGATCGTCGGCCGCGCCGCGCGGAGCACCTCGGGAACTTTTTCCAGCACGTCGCAGAACCAGACCGCCGCGCCGCTCACCGTCGGTCCGTGGATGGAGATCATCTGCTCGGCGATGTGGCTGAGAGGGAGATAACTGACCAACACGTCTTCGGAGGTTACGTGGCCGATGCGCTGCGCGGTCTGGGCGGCGAACCAGAGGTTGTCATGCGAGAGCATGACCGCCTTGGGCGGGCCCGTCGTGCCGCTGGTGTAGATCAGCGTCGCGAGGCCGTCCGGCTTCAGCGCGCGCAACCGCGCGTCGACTTCGGATTCGGGCACCCCGTCGCCGCGGGCGAGGAATTTCTCCCACTCGCTGAAGAGGACCAGCGGCATCCCCGTTCCGGAAAGTTTTTCGGCCTGCGCCGCGTCGGAAACGATCGCGACTCTCGCCTCCGAGTGCCGCGCGATGTACTGCGCCTGCTCGGCGGTCAGCGTCGGATAGATGGGCGCCGGCACCGCGCCGGCCGCGATCGCGCCGAGATCGGCCTGCACCCACTCGGGCAGATTCGGCCCGACGACGCAGACCGCCTCGCCCGGCTTCACTCCGAGCGCGATCAGTGCGCGCGCCGTCCTGCGCACGACTTGCGCCGCCTCCCGCCAGGAAAATTGGCGAACGCCGTGTTTCCAGGCCAGCCGCGATCCCAGCCGCGCCGCGGTCGCGAAGAAGCTCTCGATGGAGGTCATTGCCGACAGCGTAGCAGAGTGCTACGAAGCCGGCGCCCAAGGAGCCCACCATGGCACGCAGGAAGATCGCCCTCATCGGCGCAGGTCAGATCGGCGGCAACCTCGCACTGCTCGCGGCGCAGAAGGAGCTGGGGGACATCGTCCTTTACGACGTGGTGGAGGGCATCCCGCAGGGCAAGGCGCTCGATCTCATGCAGGCGCGCGCGATGGACGGCTACGACGTGCGCATCACCGGCACCAACCGGTACGACGAGGTGGCGGGCGCCGACGTCGTCATCGTCACCGCCGGCATTCCGCGCAAGCCGGGCATGAGCCGCGAGGACCTGCTCGGCGTGAACATCAAGATCATGCGCGACGTGGCCACCAACGTGAAGGAGAAGTGCCCGAACGCGTTCGTGATCGTGATCAGCAATCCGCTCGACGCGATGGTCTACGCGATGAAGCAGATCACCGGCTTTCCCAAGGAGCGCGTGGTCGGCATGGCCGGCGTGCTCGACAGCTCGCGCTTCCGCCTCTTCATCGCCGAGGAGCTGGGCGTCTCGATCGAGGACGTCCACGCCATCGTCCTCGGCGGCCACGGCGACGACATGGTCCCGCTCACCCGCTATTGCTCGGTAGCCGGTATCCCGCTCGACAAGCTGATCGCGCAGGATCGGCTGAACGCGATCATCGACCGCACGCGGAAGGGGGGCGGCGAGATCGTGGCTTTGCTCAAGACAGGCTCGGCATTCTACGCGCCGGCGACCAGCGCGATCGCGATGGCCGAGTCGTACCTGAAGGACAAGAAGCGGGTCCTGCCTTGCGCGGCCCTTCTCGAGGGCGAGTACGGCGTCAACGGCACTACATGGGCGTGCCGGTCACCATCGGCGCGTCTGGCGTCGAGAAAATCCACCAGATCGAGCTGACCGCCGACGAAAAGGCGATGTTCCAGAAGTCCTTCACTTCCGTGAAAAAAACCGTCGACGAGATCAAGCTGTAATCGGGGACACCTTCCGGGGACACCTTCCGGGGACACCTTCCCGGAGGTGTCCCCATTTGGCGCGGAGCGTTCGCGCGCACCTCAACTGGAGCGTGCATGCACCAGTTTCGGGCCGGTTTCCCTCGGGAAGCCGGCCTTTTTCGTTTGGCACGGGACGTGCTCATCGGCGGCGGCAACCCACCCTACCTGGAGCACGAAAATGAAGAACCTCTTCCGCCTCCTCGCCGCCCTCGCCCTCCTCGGAACC
>VBLM01000725.1 GCA_005879095.1 Deltaproteobacteria bacterium | reverse complement strand
GCCGCTCTGCCTCGGAGAGCACCACCCGCATCAGCTTGCGCTCCTGGTCGTCGAGGTGCGGCGAGCTGCCGAGGATCTCGATCGACCCGCACATCGACGCCAGCGGGTTGCGGATCTCGTGAGCGAGACCCGCGGCCAGCCCGCCCACCACCGCCAGCCGGTCCTGCCGGCGCACGGTCTCTTCCATCTGGCGCAGATCGGTCAGGTCCTCGAAGAGCACGACCTGGCCGGGGACGTGTCGCTCCTCCAGCGGCGCAACGGCGTAGCCGAGGATGCGCTCGTGGATGCGCACTTCCGAGCGGCCTTTCTGGGGGACGCGCGCGATGCTCTCGGCCAGCTCCGGCAGGAGCGTCTTGAGCGGCTGCCCGCGGGCGGCGTGGTCGGTGAGGCCGGTCAGCTCCTCGGCGGCGCGGTTCAGGTAGGTGACCTCGCCCAGATCGTCAACGGTGAGGATGCCGCTCGCTACGGAGCGGACCACCGCCGAGTAGATGGCCTGCAGCGCCTCCAGCCGGGTCTCGCTCTCGGCCAGCTGGCTGCGCGCGCCCTGCAGCTGCTCGGCGAGAAAGGCCGAGAGCGCGCCGACGAGCAGGAATGCCGAGAGGTTCGCCGCCATCACCACCGCCAGCCGGCCGGGCGGCAGCGGAGTGCGATCGACATACGTCGCCACCGGCACGACGAAGCCGGCGTCGATGCTCCAGGCCAGCACGCAGAAGGCGATCGACGACGCGGCCGCGCCCAGCGCAGCGCCGCGCCGGCCGAGGCCGATCGCGCCGGAGACGATGGCGAGCGGATACAGAATGGTGAAGATGCTGTCCGCGCCGCCGGTCAGGTAGACGAGGCCGGTGGCGAAAGCCACGTCGGCGGCGATCTGCCCGAGCGCGACTTTTCCTAAGTGTTTGCCGGCGCGCAGCAGGAAGGTGGCGATCAGCGACGCCACGTACATGCTGCCGACGATGGCGTAGAGCTAAGCCTCGATGGACCGCGGGAACGGCTCGTGCCGCAGCGTCAGCCACGCAGTTGCGACCAGCAGCGCGGTGCCGACCGCCAACCGGATGCCGGTGAGCAGGACCAGCTTGCGGTACAGGCCGCCGCCGTCCGGACGCTCGCTCTCGGGCGAAAACGCGCCCGGCTCCGCCATGGCTACTTGACCGAGCCCGCGATGGAGAAGATCGGCAGGTACATCGCGACGAGGAAGCCGCCGACCACCGCGCCGAGGAAGACCATCATCACCGGCTCGATCATGCTGGTGAGCGCCGCCACCGCCGCGTCGACCTCGTCGTCATAGAAGTCGGCGATCTTGGTGAGCATCTGGTCCATCGCGCCGGTGGCCTCGCCGACGCCGATCATCTGCACCACCATCGGGGGGAAGACCTTGGTCTCCGCGAGCGGCTGCACGATGGTCTTGCCCTCGGAGATCTTCTCTTTGGTATAGCGGATGGCCTTCTCGACGACGCTGTTTCCGGCCGTCTTCGCGACCACTTCCAGCGCATCCAGAATCGGGACACCGGAGGAGATCATCGTTCCCAGCGTGCGGGTGAACCGGGCCACCGCGACCTTGCGGATGAGGGGCCCGAAGATGGGCGTGCGGATGGTGAAGGAGTCCCACTGCTGCCGGCCTTTCGGCCACTGCACCCAGGCCCGGAAGGCGAAGGCGAGGCCGATGATGGTGCCGATCAGATAGAGGATGTAGCTCTGCAGCCACTTCGAGAGGTCGATGACGATCTGCGTCGGGGCCGGCATCGCGCCGCCGAAGTCCTTGAACATCTTCTCGAACGTCGGCGTGACGAAGAGCAGCAGCACCACCGTGACGCCGACGGCGACGATGAGCACGATGGAGGGGTAGACCATCGCGCCCTTGACCTTGCTCTTCAGCTTCTCGTTCTTCTCGATGTACTGCGCGAGGCGGTTGAGAATCGTGTCGAGAATACCGCCGATTTCGCCGGCCGCGACCAGCTGCACGTAGAGGGTGTCGAAGACTTTCGGGTGATCGCCGAGCGCGTCGGCCAGCGTGCTGCCGGACTCGACCTTGGCCTTTACCTTCTGGAGCACCTCCCTGAAGGCGAGGTTGTCGAGCTGGGTGCCGAGGATGTCGAGGCACTGCACCAGCGGAAGGCCGGCGTCGATCATGGTGGCGAACTGGCGGGTGAAGATGACGATGTCTTTCTGCCCGATCCCGCCCATTCCGGGGATCTTGAAGGCGAACTGCATCGGCTTCTTCTTGATC
>VBLM01000138.1 GCA_005879095.1 Deltaproteobacteria bacterium | reverse complement strand
CGGTCGAGACCACGATTGCGAGGTGCGACAGCCCGCCGATGCGCTTCTCAAGCTCTTCGAGACCGACCGCAGCCGGCGCGCCCTGCGGCAACAGCTCGCGCAGGTCGGTGCGCAAGTCGCCGTAGAGCCGCGCCGACGCCGGGATGCAGAGGGCAAACGCGACGAAGCCGATCAGCGCGATCAACCCCGGCCTGCGCAGCGACAGGGCCGCCCAGCGGTCCCAGAGGTTGCCGATCCGCTCCACTGGTCAGCCTGCGCCGTGCCGCCGCGAGACGGCCTCGATGGCCTCCCGCAGCAGCGAAAGCCCCGACAGCGCCGTCTCGCGATCGATGGTGAGCGCCGGCTGCAGGCGGATGGCGTGGGTGTAGCTCATGGCGAGGAGGCCGCGACGAAGGCCATCCTGGAAGATCTCCTCGCAGATCTTTTTCGGCAACGGCTCTTTCGTCGTGCGGTCGGACACCAGCTCGACCGCGAGGAACAGGCCCTCGCCGCGCACGTCGCCTACCCAGCGCAGGCGATCGGGCCACCGGCGTAGCTCCTCGAGCATGACCTCGCCGACTGCGGCCGCCAGCGGGTTGCCGCCGTACGACGAGGACGACCCGCTCGGGTTGGCCCACGGCTTCGCCTGCGCGATCTCGCCGCGCGCGATCACGCCGCTGATGGGGAAGCCGGCGCCGAAGGCCTTGCCGATGGTGATCAGGTCCGGAGTCACGCCGCTCCGCTCGCAGGCGAACCATCGGCCGGTACGACCGAAGCCGGTGATCATTTCGTCGGAGATGAAGACCGCGCCGTTCTCTTTGGCGATCTCCTGCGCGCGCTGCATGAACTCCGGCGGGGGAATGACGTTGCCGGCGGTGCCCTGGAGCGGCTCCATGATCACGGCCGCCACCGCGCCCGTCGACTGGTGCTTGAGTTGGTCGCGCGCGAGGTCGGCGCAGGCGATGCCGCAGCTCGGGTACTTGAGCTTCAAAGGGCATCGGTAGCAGTTGGCGAACGGCAGCACGTGGCCGGGTGGGACCGGGCCGTAGGTCTTCTGGTTTCCCGAGCCGTTGACCGCCAGCGTTCCGGCGGTCTTGCCGTGAAATCCGCCCCAGAAGCCGACTACCTCGTGCTTGCCGGTGTAATTCTTGGCGAGCCGGAACGCGCTCTCCACGGCTTCCGCGCCGGACGAGTAGAGCTGCACCTTGTCGACGCCCTTGGGCGCGAGCTTCCCGACTTCGTTGATCAGCTCGGCCCGCGGCTCGCTGGTGAACGACCCGACCGTCACCTTGTCGAGCTGCTCGTGCAGCGCCTTGGTGTACGCCGGATGGCAATGACCCAGTGCGTTGACGCCGATTCCGCCGATCAGATCGACGAACCGGTTCCCGTCGACGTCCTCGATCACCGACCCTTGCGCGCGCTCGACCGCGATGCCGCTGGTGAGCGCAAACCCTTGCAATCCCGGAGCAAGATGGCGCTGCTCGTACGAAACCATCTGGCGCGACTTCGGCCCCGGAATCTCGGTCTGAATGTGCGGTGCTTTCAAGGTCATCCGATGCCTTCTCAGAAGCCGGAACGGCCCGTTCGATTCCAGACCCCTCCGTCGCGCGCGCGGGCACGCTCTAGCACAACTCGGCATCGGACGGGAAAAGCAAAAGCGCACCGCGGAGGCGCAGAGGACGCGGAGTCTTCGCGGAGTTTGGATTTTACAAAAACCAAAAACCTCCGCGCTCTCCGCGCCTCCGCGGTGCGCTTGAAGCCTTACAGTGCGGACAACGACGAAGGTTTGTTCGCGTAGGAGAATTCAGAGAGCGCTTGGCCGGTTCGCTGCGTCGCTGGAGCACCTGGCTTGTCGATGCGCAGCTCGTAGCGATTCTCGTAGGTGTACGCCATCGGCGCCGCGACGGTGCTGACCAGGAGTCGCGCCAGAGGTCCCATCTCGTCGAGGACGTCCTGGCGGTAGAGCAGCTTGCGCGCCTCGATCTTCACCGCTACCGTCTCGCCGCCGGCGCCGTGCGCGATCGCCGTGACCCTCTGCGGCACGTCGTACTCGAAGTGTCCGCCCGCTTCATGACGCGGCTCGGCGAACGAGATTTTCACGTCGGAGGAG
>VBLM01000724.1 GCA_005879095.1 Deltaproteobacteria bacterium | reverse complement strand
CGAGCTGGGCAAGAAGCTGTCCACCGAGGACCCGACGAAAGCGCTGAAAGGCCTGCTCCCGTCGGGCCGCCCGCCGTCGAAGGCTACTTCGCGGCCTCGTCCATGAGCGACTTCACGCTGGCGTAGGCGATCGCGCCGCCTGCGACGGTGCTCGAGCCGACGCCGGTCGGCAGCCAGAGAAAGTCCGGGTGCGCCTGCTTGCTCTCGCCCACCCACTCGCCGCCGACGATGCGGCCGGTCGAGTCCAGCTCGAGGACGTACTCGTACGAATCGGTCTGCGTGTAGCTGTCGATGTGCGGCGTCATGTAGCCGTCGGACTCCGGCGACTCCTCGCTGGTGTACTGCAAGTCGGCGCGGACGTAGACGAGCCGCTTCGCGTTCTTGTTGAAGACGTACGTGGAAGGCACGCTGCCGCCGACGCTGATGCTGAGGCTCACGTTCGCCGCGGTGTAGCCGTTGACCGCGACGAACAGCTTCGTCTGGCCGGCGGGGACGGTGCCCGAGCAATCCTCGGCCGAGCCGTTGCTGTACGGACGGCAGGCGTAGCTGGTGGCGGTGGGCGCCGAGCCGAACCGGACGAAGAGGTCGGCGTCGCCGGTGCCGGTCATCTTGACCTGCCAGGCCTGGCCCGCGCTCACCGTGTAGCTGCCGAGCTGGATCCACGCGCCCTTGGCCGGCGCCGCCGTCTTCGCGGTGACGGTTCCGCCCTCGATGCCGACGCCGATCAGCCGGTTGGCTTCGGCGGCGCTGACTTCGCGCTTCTCCAGCACCTTGTAACCGCGCAGCGGCTGGTTCCAGACTTCCGCGTCCTGCGTGCGATCTTCGGCGAAGGCCTTGCCCATCTTGCCGAGATAGTTGGCGAGCAGCACGTGGTAGGTGCCGGCGTTCGAGTCGCGGCAAGCCTCGTCGACCGGCCGGCCGTACTTGTCGAACTGCATGCCGCTGGCGCGGCCGGTGTCGCAGCGGAGCGAGACGAACTTCGTCGTCGTGCTGTCGTGCGCCAGCGAGGCCAGCGCCTTGAGATCGTTGACCTTGAAGGTGATGCCGTTCCTGACCACCGCGTGCTTCGGCTCCGGCATCAGGATCGAGGCGGGCGTCCAGCCGTGGCAGATGCCCCACCAGGTCGGGATGCAGCGGCCGCTGGTGTGTCCGGTCCGCTTGGCGCAGATCTCGCCGTCGGACGAGCTGCACTGGCTGTTGGCGGTGCAGGTCCTGGCGGAAGTGACCGAGTCGATGCCGTGGTACTTCGAGACCATGTCCTCGACGCCGTGGCCGCCGAACGCCTTCTCGTATTTCTTCGCCGGCGAGTCGGTCGCGGCGCCGTCCCAGCGGTAGTTGATGTCGTCGTTCGCGGTCGGCCAATAGCTGCCGGTCCACGGAATGACCTTGGCCTGGCCCTGCGCGGGCAGCACGTCCAGCCGGTATTCGAGGCCGCTGGAGAAGAGAGCGGGGTTGCCGGCGGCGGACCACGCTTCGTCGTCCGCGCTGGCGGACTGGTTGTCGATGGTTCCGCCGCAGGCTCCGGCGAAGAGGGCGATGGCGATGAGTTTGTTCATGGTGCCCGGCCGGTGAGCAAGGACCGGGCCAAAGGTCGGTGAGACGGAAGGCGGGTCGGATCGGAGCGTCGATGCTCCAGATCGAGCGGAGCACCGACGCACCACTGCCCCGTCGAACATGCGGACATCGTTCCGCCGGCGGCTTTTTTTCGCCGAGGGGTTAGACTGCGCGCCCGATGGAGATCCGATCGGCCGCGCTCTACCCCCTCTCCGGCCTGGCGGAG
>VBLM01000005.1 GCA_005879095.1 Deltaproteobacteria bacterium | reverse complement strand
TCGCCCGCCGACAAAAGATGCAGCACCGCGTCGGTCGCGGCCAGCCCGCTGGCGAAGGCGAGCGCGTGCTTGCCACCCTCCAGCGCCGCGAGGCAGCCCTGCAGCGCGTCGCGGGTCGGATTGCGGGTGCGCGAATACTCGAACCCCTTGTGCTCGCCAGGCCCCGACTGCGCGTAGGTAGAGGTGAAGTAGACCGGCGTCATCACCGCACCGGTAGTGGGATCGGGCTGTTGGCCGGCGTGGATGGCCAGCGTTTCGAAACGATCGCTGTCGCGAGTGCTCATGGGGGCGCTGCATAGCACCGATCCCGGCCTCGCGCGTATCCTGAAGGCATGCGCCGGGCATTCATCGTGGTAGCGGTCATCGGCTGCGCGGTCAGCCGCCCGAACGTCGTCGCCGGCGATCCGGCGGTGACCGAATCGTTCGATCTGACGGCGTGCGCTTCGACGCGATCACGCGCTGGCACGTGAGCTACCGGTACGACTTCGTCCGCGACGCGACCGGCGGATGCGCGCCGGCGAATCCGCGCGTGAAGCTCGAGCTGAAGATCGAGATGCCCGCGCTCGCCGACGGCGTTCCGGAGCAGGCGCGCGCCGCGGTCGAGGCGTACCTGCGCGCGCTGCGTGCGCATGAGGACGGTCATGTCCGCATCGATCGCGAGATCGCCACCGCAGTGGCCGACGCGGTGCGCGCGGCGCGCGCGCAATCGACCTGCGACGCCGTCCGGAGCGCCGTCCGCGCCGCCGCCGATCGCGCGATGGATGACGGCAAGGCCCGCAATCGCGCCTACGACGAAGAGACGCATCATGGCGTCCTGCAGGGGGCCGTCTTTCCCCGCTGACTTGTATGCCTTGACCAGACAAATTGTCTGCGTTAAGTATACAGACATGGGCGCGACGGTACGGATCGATCTCGAAGCCGCCGATCCGGTCTGGCGGCAGATCGCCGACCAGATCCGGGCCGCGCTGGTGGCGGGCCGCATCAAGGCCGGCGCCCGGCTCGCCACCGTCCGCGAGCTGGCGCTGGACCTCGGCCTCAACCCGCCGAGCAGGAGCGCTTTGCGCGGCGGCTGAAGCTGCTCATCGCCGAAGCGCGAGCCGCGGGAGTCTCGGTTGCCTTGTTGCGGCGCACCATCGAGGACGTCCTGTGAGCGACATCCGCGAGGCTTCGCTCGAGCATGAGCCCGTCCGGCTGCCGGGCGGTTTCGCTCTGCAGGCGGGACCGTTCGCCATCCTGGCGATCGGCGCGCTCTGGCTTCACCGCCATTTCGACGAGCTGCCCGCGCGTCTGCCCGTGCACTGGAACTGGCGGGGCGTGGCCGACGGATTCGCGCGCCGCACGCCGCTCGCGGCCGCGATGCCGCTGATCCTCGGCTTCGCCATCGCCTCGATGACGCTGGCCATGCAATTCGGACTGCGCCGCTCTTCTCCGCGCGGCGCGATGCGCGGTCCGTCGCTGCGCGTCCTGCTCGGCGCCGAATACCTGATCGCGCTCCTCTGCTGCGGAATCCTGGCTGCCTCGGCCACCTCCGGCCGGCTGCTGTGGCCGGTACTGGCGCTCGCCTTCGCGGCGATCCTGGTCATGCTGGTCGCCACCTTCGTCGCGCTCAAAGGTATTCCGCGCCCCCCGGTGCGCAATCCAGCGGCGTGGCGCGGCGGCTTGTTCTACGTCGACCGTGAAGACCCGGCGCTCTTCGTNTGGGTAATCCTCTTCGCATTCTTGATCGTGCCGCTGGCGATCGCGATCTTCGCCGCCGTCAACGCACGCTGACGCGCGTCCCCAGCCAGTCGATGAGATCGATCTTGGTCAGGATCGCGGCCAGCCGATCGCCGTCCTTGACGATGGCGACGTGATCGGTGGCGAACAATTCTTTCAGCCGGGACACCGGCGTGCGCAGCGTGACGATGCCGGCCAGCGGCTTCATCACCGCCGAGATCGGCTCTTCCAGCTTGTGCCGCCCGTCGAGCAGCGCCTGCAGCAGGTCGACCGCGTGCAGCATCGCGATCGGCTTGTTGCCCTGCTCGATCACCGGCAGTTGCGAGATGCCGTGCTTCTTCATCAGCTCGACCGCGTGCCGCGCGGTGTCGTTGGCGAGGACGGTCACTACCGGTGGCCGCTTTCCGCCGAGCAGATCCGCCACCGTGCCGAGCCGATCGGTCGGATCGAGGAAACCGTTGTCCTTCATCCACTCGTCCGAATAGAACTTGGTGATGTAGCGCGTGCCGGAATCGGGCAGCACCACGACGATGTTCTTGCCCTTGCCGATCTCGCGCGCCAGATCGATCGCCACGTGCACCGCCGCGCCCGACGACCCTGCTTGTCGTCGACCCGCCGCACGTCGTCGAGGACGGAGAAGTCCATCGCCTTGCAGAGCATGTCCTCGCCGATGCCTTCCACCTTGTAGACGTGCGGCTGCACCAGCTGCCTGGTCTTGAAATAGTCGAGATAGACGGATCCTTCCGGATCGACGCCGATGTTCTTCGACTTCGGGAACTACTCTTTGAGATATTTCCCCGCGCCCGACATGGTCCCGCCGGTGCCGAGCCCTGCCACGAAGAAATCGAACGAAAGACCCGCGTCGCGCACGTCCTTCTCCAACTCGGGCCCGGTCAGCCGGTAGTGCGCCTCGATGTTGTCGGGGTTGTGGTACTGGTTGAGCATGAACGAGCCGGGCGTCTCGCGGTGGATGCGCTTGGCGGTCTCGTAGTAGCTGCGCGGATCCTCCGCCGCCACGTTGGTCGGCGTCACCACCACCTCGGCGCCGAACGCCTTCAACGAGTTCACTTTCTCGGTCGACATCTTGTCCGGCATGGTGAAGACGCAACGGTAGCCGCGCACCGCCGCCCAGAGCGCGACGCCCATCCCGGTGTTGCCGGACGTGTTCTCGACGATGGTGCCGCCCGGTTTCAACAGGCCGCTCTTTTCCGCCTTGTCGAGGATGAACAGCGCCATGCGGTCCTTGATCGATCCGCCCGGCTGCAAAAACTCGCACTTGGCATAGACCGCCGCGTCCTCCGGGCCCGCCACCTTGTTGAGCCGCACCAGAGGGGTGTTGCCGATCGCCTGGAGGATGTTCGCGAAGACTGGCATGGCGCGGCTTTTACCACGGGTGGTACGCTGCGCGAACGCATGACCGACGATCAATTGCAGGCCGCGTACACTTCGGCGACCGGCCGTCCGGCTGGCGCCGTCACGCGACTTCCCGGAGGCGCTGGCAACCGCATCTACTGGCGCGTCTGCGCGCTCGACACGCCGCACAGCGCGATCGTGATGGAGCTCCCAGCCGATCCGGTGAAGAGCGAGGAAGCCTCGAAGGACCACGTCCATCCGGAGTTGCCCTTCCTCAACGTCCACCGGTACCTGACGCGGATCGGCGTGCGCGTGCCGCTGATCCTGCTCGACGCCGCGAAGGACGGATTTCTCGTCATCGAGGACCTGGCTGACCGAACGCTCGAGAAAGCTCTGCACGAGGGACAGGATCGCGAAAAGTTGTATTCGCAAGCGATCGACGCGCTGGCGCGGCTGCGCGCGCACGCGGAAAAAGCGCCCGATCCGTCGTGCCTGGCCTGGACGCGCGCGTTCGATTACGACCTGTACCACTGGGAGTTCGAGCACTTCATCGAGTACGGCCTGTTCGGCCGCGGGGCGAAGCCGACCGACGCCGAGCTGCAGGTCCTCCGCCGCGAGTTCGCCAGAATTTCCCTCGAGCTGGCCGCCGCGCCCCGCAGCTTCACGCACCGCGATTACCAGAGCCGCAACATCATGGTGACCGACGCGGGCGAGCAGGTGGTGATCGATTTCCAGGACGCGCTGCAGGGGCCGCGGCAGTACGACCTGATGGCGCTGTTGCGCGACAGCTACGTGGAGCTCGATCGGCCGCTGATCGATCGCATGCTGCGCCGGTATCTGGAGATCCTGCCGCAGGAGGGCGGGCCTTCGCTTCCGCCCGAGGAGTTCATCGGCTTCTTCGACCTGCTCACCGTGCAGCGCAAGCTGAAGGACGCGGGGCGATTCGTCTTCATCGATCAGGTGAAGAAGAACCCGTCGTTCCTGGCGCACATCCCGTCCTCGCTGCGCTACGTGCGCGACGCTTTGAAGCGGCGGCCCGAGCTGCGCGAAGTGCAGGAGATTCTCATCAAGCACGTTCCGGAGCTGCGGGGGTGAGCCGCATCGTCGCGGTGCTCCCGTTCGCGGCGGAAGTGGTCGATCCCGACGCGTACGATCTGGCGCGCTGGCTGGCGGCGGACGTGGCCGCCGAGCTGTCGGTGCCGAGCGTGATCGAGGCGCGCCTCGTCGTCGACGTCGTCGAGATCTCGCCCTACGCGCTGGGCGAAGCGGCGACGCAGCTGAAGGCGGAAGCTGCTCTCGGCGCGAAGCTGCATCTCGCGGAAGGAGTCGTGTCGCTCGCTGCGATGCTCGCCGGCCCGGATGGCAAGCTGCGCGCGGAGTGGGCCGAGTCGCTCCCGCTCGGCGCCGCGACCCGGCTTCCGCGCATGCTGGCGCGCGCGACGCTGCTCGCGCTCGGTGAAGACGCGTCGGCGCCGGCGCAAAGCGTCGAGCCCGAAGCATCTGGCGAGGCCGTGCTGCGCCTGTGCCGCGCGGCGCGGCGCGTCGACGAAGGCGACGTCGACGAAGGCACGGATGAGCTCATCGCGCTGGTGCAGGAGCAGCCGGCGATGGATGCGCCGCGCCGCACGCTGTTGCAGGCCGCGCGCGCGGCGGTCGGCGGAGATCGGATGCCGGCGTTCTTCTCCGCGATCGAGCGGCTGGCCGAGGCGCGGCCTGACGATGCGGAGGTTCTGCTCGCGCTCGGCGACTATCGCGCGCTCCATTTCGACGAGCCGGGTGCGCGCGAGGCGTTTCTCAAAGCGCTGGAGTGCGCCGAGGATCCGGCGATCTCCGCGCAGGCCTCGGCCGGGCTCGCCGCGCTGGCGGAAGCGGCCGGCCGCAGCGAGGAAGCGATTCTCCATCTGCGTGCCGC
>VBLM01000004.1 GCA_005879095.1 Deltaproteobacteria bacterium | reverse complement strand
CTGCTGATCGGCCAGTAGCCTCTACGGCGCCGGCTGGGCAGCGACGAAGAGCTGGTTGAACGGAATCGAAGCCGTCGCCGCCTTGATCGATGCGCTGGAGAGATACGCCGTCCCGCTCACGATCGCGAGGTGCGGCCAGAATCCCGCCGCGCCCGTCGAGGGCGGCACCGTCACCCGCGAAGTCGGCTTGCCCGTCGTCGGATCATATTTGGAGAAAATCAGATCCACCGGAGTCGCGTCCTGGTACGCGAGCGCGATCTTGCCGCTCGGGGTGAACGCGATGCTGGTCTGGGCGCCCGGGAAGCTCTGCGGATGCCAGGCCTCGCCCGCGCCCG
>VBLM01000137.1 GCA_005879095.1 Deltaproteobacteria bacterium | reverse complement strand
GGCCACGAGAGCAAGGACGAGACGTCGCATGGTTTCTCCTGGTGGCAGTGGGCGGCGCGGACGCTCGTCCGGGAGCGTCGATCAGACAACAGACGCGAGGCGCATTCGTCAGAAACGCGACTACGAACGTTACCGGCGCATGCGCTCACTTGAGCTTCTTCGCCGTCTCCGCTTCGGCGGTCGTCTGCCGCTCTTCAGCGTCGCGCTTGCTTTCGAGCTCCTCCCGCCACTTCGCCAGGCGCTCGCGGATCTGCGCTTCCTCCCCGCTGCCGGACGGCTCGTAGAACCGCTGCCCTCGCAGCTCGTCCGGCAGGTACTCCTCCGGAACGTAATTGCCCGAGAAGTTGTGCGGATACCTGTACCCCCCCGAGTAACCCATGCTCTTCATCAGCGGCGTCGGCGCGTTGCGCAGCTTCAAGGGCACCGGCAGCGGACCCTTCTCCAGCACCGCCGAGCGCGCCTGCGAATACGTCGTCAGCGTCGTGTTGCTCTTCGGGCAGGTGGCGAGAAAGATGGCCGCCTGAGTCATGGGGAGGACGCCCTCGGGAAGGCCGACCAGCTCGAAGGCGCGCAGCGCGTCGACCGCGACGGAAAGCGCGCGCGGATCGGCGTTTCCGACGTCCTCGCTGGCGAAAATGACCATTCGCCTCAACAAAAACCGCGGCTCCTCGCCCGATTCCAGCATGCGCACGAGGTAATAGACGGCCGCGTCCGGATCGCTCCCGCGCAGGCTCTTGATGAAGGCGGAAATCGTGTCGTAGTGCGCGTCGCCCGACTTGTCGTAGAGCAGCGTCTTCTGCTGCAGCGCCTCTTCCGCGTCGTGGGCCTCGAGCACGTCGCGCCGCTCGGCCCTGGCGCGCGCCGCCGCGACTTCCAGGGCGCTCAACGCTCGCCGCGCGTCGCCGCTCGAGTGCCGGGCGACGTGATCGAGGAACTCCTCCCGCGCCACGAACGCGCCGCCCAGGCCGCGCTCCTTGTCGAGCAGGGCCCGCTCGAGCACGACGCGCAGATCCGCTTCCTCCAGCGGCCGCAGCGCGAACACCCGGCAACGAGAGAGAAGCGCCGAGTTCACCTCGAACGACGGGTTCTCCGTCGTCGCGCCGATCAGCGTCACCGTCCCGCGCTCGACGTGCGGCAAGAGCGCGTCCTGCTGCGCCTTGTTGAAGCGGTGGATCTCGTCGATGAAGAGCAGCGTCCGCTGGTGGTTCTCGCCCAGCCGCCGCTCGGCCAGCGCGACGGCCTCGCGGATGTCCTTGATCCCGCTGTCGACCGCCGAGAGAGCCACCAGCTCGGCCCGGGTCGCGGCCGCGATCACGCGCGCCAGCGTGGTCTTGCCGGACCCCGGCGGACCCCAGAAGATCAGCGACGGGACCTGGTCGGTCTCGATGGCTTCGCGCAGCAGCGTGTTGGGCCCGAGGATGTGCGGCTGCCCGACGATCTCGTCCACCGTCCGCGGCCGCATCCGTTCCGGCAGCGGCACCAGAGAGGGATCGCGCGCGGCGGCGGCGCGAAAGAGGTCGCCCGTCTGCCTGCCCTTGGGCATGTACGTCGGCATCGGAAGAATCTTAACCTTTGCGAGGTCGCGGTTCATGAAAGCGACCCTACACAGGGGGTCCGACAAGGATGATACGGTTCGTCCGATGAAGACCGTCGGACTGGTTCCGCGCATCGACAAGGACTTCGCCGCCGACCTCGCCCGCGAGATGGTCCGCTGGCTCGAGGAGCGCGGCTACGAGGCGGTGGTCGAGGCCGAGTCCCGCGTCAGCGGCGTCCCGACGGCGCCCGGCTGCGACATCGCCGCCAGAGCCGATCTGCTCGTCGTCCTCGGCGGCGACGGCACGCTCATCCACGCCGCCGGCCTCTGCAACCAGCGCGAAGTGCCGATCCTCGGCGTCAACATGGGGACCCTCGGCTTCCTCACCGAGTTCCCCCACGAGCGCGCCTTTCCCATGCTGGAAAAGGCGCTCGAGGGCGAGCTCACGGCCTCGCGGCGGCTGATGCTCTCGGTCGAGGTCCGCCGTGGCTCCGAAGTCCTTCTGGCGGGCGCGGTCCTCAACGACGCGGTCGTCTCCAAGAACGCCCTCAGCCGGCTGGCGACGCTGGAAGTCTCGATCGACGGGCGCCCCGCGACGTCCTACGAAGCGGACGGCCTCATCGTCGCGACGCCGACCGGCTCGACCGCGTATTCGTTGAGCGCGGCGGGCCCCATCATCCTGCCGACGCACGACGCGATCCTGCTCACGCCCATCTGTCCGCACACTTTGACCCAGCGGCCCTTGGTCGTGCCGCCCTCGGCGCAGGTGAAAGTGCGGCTGGCGAGCCCGGGAGAGATGTTCGTCACGCTCGACGGCAGCCGCGGCCGTCCGCTCGAGCTGGGTGAGGAAGTGTGGTTGCAGACCGCCCCGCACCGGACGCTGATCCTGCGCAATCCGGAGGTCGACCACTTCACGATCCTGCGCCAGAAGCTCAGCTGGGGGACTCGCTGAGAACCGCTTTCACCGCCAGCGCTT
>VBLM01000723.1 GCA_005879095.1 Deltaproteobacteria bacterium | reverse complement strand
CGCGGTTCGCAGCACCAGCGGCGACTGCGCGACCGAGTTCAGATCGATGATGGTGTCGCTCGCGTAGACGAAGGCGTGGATCTCGAACACCTGCGCGGTTGGCGAGGGAACGTCGTAGATATTACCCACCATCGTTCCGGCCGAGTTGCGGCCCGTGACCGCGCTCCAGGGCAGGCCCGGCGACGAGCCGAGATCGATCATGGCCGAGCCGTCGGAAGTGAAGGCGTGGACCTTCTCGTCGCTCGGAACCAGCGTGGAAAAGCCGGTGACGAATCCGGAATTGTCGATCGTCTGTCCGCGGCTGTAGTTGCCGCCCAGCGTGCCAAGATCGGCCATCGCTCCGGTCGCGGGCTTCCAGACGAATGCATGCGCGACGAACACTTGCGCGGCGAGTTGCGATTGTCCGGTGATCAGGCCGGAGGGCGAGATGGCGAACGGAAACGTTTCGCCGCCGCCGAGGCTTCCCAGGTCCTGGATTCCGCCGCGCACGACGAATCCATGGTGGGTGCCGGAGGCGACGGTGGAGTCGCCGGCGACGAGGCCGCTGTCGTTGATCAACGTGGCCGCGCTGTCGTTGCCGCCGAGAGTGCCGGGCTGGCTGATGGCGCCGCCGGAGAGCACGAAGGCACGCCGCGTGCCGCCCGCCGAGAAGTATCCGACAACGTCGCAGCGCGAGTTGAACCCCTGGGCCACCGGAGCGCGCGAGTCGCCGGGCATCACGTAATGAATCGACCCGTCGTACATCCACGGACCGTTGGCGGCCGAGTTTCCCAGCACGCGGCCGGAATCGAGCGCGACCGGAGAGCCGTCTTCGGGCGCCGGAATCTGCACCACGTCGTAGTGCGGCATCGCTGCGGGCATCGGCGGTGGATCGGTCGGCGCGCCGGTCCCTTCGGCAGTCTTGCCGGCGACGAGCGCGGCCAGATGATCGGCGCGGCGCCGAAGCTCGGGGCCGCGCAGGAAATTGCTCAAGCGATCGCGGCCGTCGCTTCCCGGTTTGATCGGCCGCAGCGGGTTGAGGTGGAAGAACCCCTGCGCGGAAAACGTCTCCGTCGAATGACAGCCGTTGCAGGTCTGCATCGCGAACGCGTGCCGCAACGGTTCGTCGATCCGCGCGTCGTTGGGAAAGCGCCACGACCCGGTCTCCAGCGCCGTGCCCGCCAGCATCTCCCTGGGCAGATCGACGCGGCCGGCGCGGACGTCGGTCTGGTGATCGACGATGAACTGCGCCAGCGCCTGCGATCCATCCAGCGTCTGGTCCGGGTTCTGCGCGGTCCACGCCGGCCGCAGGCCGTCGCTGGCGAGCCTCCATTCGCGAAGCTCCCACGGCGAACCGAAGGCGGCTTCGTTGCTGCGCAACTGCGCGAACGCGGCCGCCGTCGCGAACGTGTCGGTCAGCGCTTGCAGCGCGCCGTTGTACTCGCTGCCGAACGGATGATCGGCGAGCGCGTGCCAGCGCGCGGCCCAGGCCTGACGGTCGTTCGCCGCGCCGAGCGAGGGCAATGCGTACTCGAATGCGATGGTCATCAGCCCCGGCTCGCCGGTCGCGGGATCGACCAGCCCGTAGACGAGGCGTCCTTCGCCCTGCGGGCTCGTGGAAAGATCGAGGCGGCCCGCAATCGCGATCAGTCGGAAAGGCGCTCGCGCGAGGTCGAGCGAGCCATCGGCGGCGCGAGGCCAGGACGCCAGAAGCGCGTCGGCTCCGGGGCGGTCGTCGACAGGACGGCCGGCGACGTCGCTGGCGCGAAACGACTTCAGCCAGTTTTCCACCATCCGCGGCGCCGTCATTCCCGATGGCGTCAACCGCTCGACCATCCGGCGGAAGCTCCATGCGCCGTTCGACGCGCGCGCATCGAGGACGACGGACGAATCGACGATGACCAACTCGCGGTAGGGGTCGATCGCCGGTAACGGCACCGGTCCAGCGTCGGGCGACGTCCCGCCGTCGTCCGGGGGCGGCAGGGTCCCGGCGTCCTGCGAAGGTGCGGCGCTGCCGGATCGCGCGTCCTGCGGATGCCGCCCGCAAGCACAGCAGACCGCGAGGAGCACCCCCACCCCCAAACGGCGCATACACCTCTCCCTCTCGGGAGATGACCATCGAGGGCTTACAACGCTCGCGTAAACGGCGCCGGATGACCCTCTCACGTCGAAAGGAGTCACCCATGAAAACGACCTCGTTCGCCGCCCTGTTCCTCTGCGCTTGCGGAGGGACCGTTTCCACCACGCAATCCGTCCAGGACCTCGCTCCCGAGCGCAACTCGTCCATCGTCCACGTCCCGCTCTTCATCCGCGACGCAAGCGGCCACATCCCGGCCGACTCGAGTGCGCTTATTTACGAAGTGCGCAAGGGAAACCCGGTGCTCGCGCCCGATGGCCACCAACTCACGCTGGCCGAGTTCAACGCGCCGCAAGGCCGCGCGTCGGTCAAGTGCGTCCAGCAAGGCACGCACGCCGTCCTCGAGCTGACCGGCCTCATCCCCGACGGCGTCTACACGGTGTGGAACGTCGTCTTCCGCTCGCCCGGATTCGATCCCACCTTCGCCAATCTCATCGGCCTGGGCGCGATCGGCGAACCGGATGGCAGCCACAATTCCTTCACCGCCGATTCCTCCGGCGCGGCTTCGGTCTCGGCCATCACGCCCGGCGGGCTGCTTTCGGTATTTGGTTCGATCGCGGGCTGCGCACTGACTGGAGAGTTCGAGTTCCACCTCGTCGGCGCGTACCACATCGACGGCCAGACGCACGGCGCGACGCCGGGCCCGGACGGCACCTACGTCGAGCAGTTCGGCTTCATCTTCAAACGATGAACGTTCATCCCCCGAGGACCACCAGGGCGGCGAGCGCAGCCTCTTTCTGATCGGCGGCCCACGGTTTTCCCGATGCCTTGCCCATCGCGGCGATACGCGCCGTCAGTTCCGCCGCGGAAAGCTCGATGGCGCGGGCTGCGCGCGAGGCGAGCTCCTTTGCCGGCACCATCGCAGCCGGGATCCGGCACGCCTCGCTCGCGGTGGCGAAAACCTGGCGGTACAATTGACCTTCCGCCGCGTGCACCAGCGCGTGCGACTTGAGCACCGACTCGAGCGGGGGCAGCGGCTTCAGATTGCCGGCGACGATGCCGCTTCCCCTCAGGTCGCACCCCTTCGCGCGAAGCTCGTCGGCGAGTACCGCGATGGCGTCTCGAGCCATACCCTCGAATCGGCGTTGCGACGAAGAGATCAGCGCCTGCGCCTGCGCGAACGGAAGCTCCTGGCCGGCGTGGAAGACCGCCCCAGCGCGAAAATCCGTCGCCAGATCGATGCGGCGCTTCGCGACGACCTCGCGGCCGGCAATGGCGACCACTGCCGCCCATCCGGTATGCGTCTTGAACCCCAGCGCGGCGCGCATCGCGATTGAGTCTGTCACAACGGCCGGGAATAAAGTGGAGGGTGCTCGGGTCGCATAGGGTTGGATCCGGCCGCTCGGAGGGAATGTTGCCGCATCGAGTCGAGTCGTTTCAGGCAGTGGTCCTGCCCCACTTGAGGGCGGCCTACAACCTCGCTCGCTGGCTCCTGCGCAACGACCACGACGCCGAGGACGTGACGCAGGAGGCCATCGTGCGCGCATTCCGCTTTTTCGATGGATTCAGCGGTGACAACCCGCGCGCCTGGCTGCTGAGCGTGGTGCGCAACAGCGCCTACACTTTCCTGAGCCAGAACCGCGCGCGCGAGCTGGGCACCGAGTTCGACGAAGTGCTGCACAGCGAGCCCGCCGCGAACGGGCGCGCGTCCGAGACGCCCGAGGTGCTGGTGCTGCGCTCGGCGCAGCAGCGCTTTCTCAACGAGGCGGTGGAGGCGCTGCCGGTCGAGTTCCGGGAGGTCTTCGTGCTGCGCGAAATGGAAGGACTTTCCTACAAGGAGATCGCCGAGGTGGCGCGCATTCCCATCGGAACCGTGATGTCGCGGCTCTCGCGCGCGCGGCGACAGTTGCAGGCAGCGGTCGTGCGAGGCGAGCAGGCAGGGAGCGCGTCATGAACTGCGCGGAGACGAAGCGGTTGATCGATGCGTACGTGGACAACGAGCTCGATCTGCGTGGTGCGATCGAAGTCGAGGAACACGTCGCGCGCTGCCCCGGCTGCAGCGCCGAGGAGCGGGCACTGCGCGAGCTGCAGGCCTCGGCGCGGGCGAACCTGATTCGGTACGCGCCGTCGCCGGAATTCGATGCGCGGCTGCGCGAAGCAGTGCACGCGGAAGTCAAAGAGCCCGCGCCGGCGGTCGAAGCGCCGCCGCGAGTCGCGCGGCCTCGGCGGGCGTGGAAGTGGGCCGCGCTTGCCCCCGTGGCGGCAGCCGCCGCGCTGCTGATCGTGGCCAGCCCGCGCCTCTGGCCGCCGCCGTCCGAATCCTCGGTCAGGGACGCGGTGATCGCGGCGCACGTCCGGTCGCTGCTCGCCAACCATCTCACCGACGTGGCTTCCTCCGACCAGCACACGGTCAAGCCCTGGTTCCAAGGAAAGCTCGACTATTCCGTGTCGGTGACGGACTGGGCCGCCGAGGGCTATCCGCTGGTGGGCGGCCGGCTCGATTACGTCGAGGACACGCCGGCGGCAGCGCTCGTCTACCGGCGCGCGCAGCACGTGGTGAACCTCTTCGTCTGGCCGAGCAAGCGCGCCGGCGACGAGCCGCTGCAGCACGTCTCGCGCCGCGGCTACGGCGCGTACTCCTGGACGAAGG
>VBLM01000722.1 GCA_005879095.1 Deltaproteobacteria bacterium | reverse complement strand
GCGGGATCGGATGGGGACTGCGGCCCGTCCGATCAGCCCGGAAGGCACCGAGCACTGGCGGGCCATCTCGCCGGACGGCAAGCTCGTCGCGGGAGTCGATTCCGCCCTGCAGACCCGCCTCTATCCGGTGGACGGCGGAGCCCCGCGCGCGGTCCCTCTGCGACCGGGCTTCGTACCGGCCGGGTTCAGCGCGGACGGCCGGTTCCTCACCGCCTTTGCCGTCGGCGAGGTCCCCGCGCGCCGGATGCGGGTCGATCTGGCCAAGGGGACGGTCGCGAACCTCCTGCCCATCCTGCGGCAGAACGGCGTCGGGGTCCGCGCGGTCTACAAGATGTTGCT
Organism: Deltaproteobacteria bacterium; assembly: GCA_005879095.1. Classification (GTDB taxonomy): domain Bacteria; phylum Myxococcota; class Myxococcia; order Myxococcales; family 40CM-4-68-19; genus 40CM-4-68-19. Next base: position 2,020 of record VBLM01000722.1, on the reverse strand, counting down.
GACGTCGGACGGGCGCGTCTCGGTGTACGGATACCGGCGGACGCAGTCGAATCTGCTGATCGTCTCCGGCCTGCGCTGAGTCAACCGGCGCAGACGACGCGGACGTCGATCTTGTCGCCGAGGTCGAGCTTGCAGGCGTTCTGGAAGGTATTCTGCGCCTGACGGCCCAGCTTGGGGCCGGAATAGATCGCGTCGACGGTAGATTGCCCGGCCGCCCCTTCCAGCCCGACCGTGCAGGGCACCACCGCGCCGGTCGGCTTGGTGACGCTGACCACCAGCATCCGCCAGTCGGCGGGCGCGCGGTCGAGCGGCATGGTGTTCGGCGTCAGCGAGGCGGCGAACCGGGCCAGCGTGTTGCGGAAGCTCGCGTCGCAGATCGAGCCGAGCTGCATCCGCGTCGGCAGGGCAGCAGCCAGCGCGGCGAAGCGGTCGGCTTCGTCGGAGGCGGTCGAGCAGGCCGTGTCCGGGCAGAGCGCGGCATCGCCGCACGACGGCGCCAGGCCGTTGGGATCGAAGCCGGCGATGGCGCCGACCGCCACGTCGCGGATCTGGCCGCCCACCGGCCCGAGCAGGAAGGCGGCGAAATCGTCCACCGTGTCGAGGATGGGCGGGTTGGCGTTCTTGACCGCCTTGTCGTGACACGAGTCGTTGGTCGTGGCGAGAGGGGCAGCCGAGTCGGAGCAATCGTCTTCGTCGGTGAGGAAGATGATCGCCAGCCGCGCCCCGTCGCGGAGGAAGCCGGAGTTGGCGTCCGCCAGCCGATCGGAGAGAGCGAGGCGGGCGGCGCGGAACGGCTGTTCCTTGCCGCTGCCGTTGAGCCCGTCGTGCACGTTCGCCTTGAAATCGGCGGCGAGAGTGACCGAGCCCTTGTCGAGGATCCGGTTGCCGCCCCATCCGCCGGTCTGCGGGTTGAGGACACTGTCGAAGACGAACGCGCCGGGAATGGGGTTTCCGCTGGTGTCGATCTTGATCGCCACCAGCGCGCCCGCCGGGTAGGGCACGTTCTTCGACGGTCCCGCGGTGTAGCTCTTTCCGCCGGTGAACTCCTCGACCGAGGTGTTGGTCACGCCGATGCGGAAGTTGTTCTGCACCGGCGAGGCCACCAGCGTGTCGATGAAGGCATCGAGGTTGGCGGCCAGGTTCGCCTGCTCCTCGCTCATCGAGCCGGAGTCGTCGATGACGAAGAGGATGTCGGTCGACACCGAGGAGGGAAGGACTTGCGTCGCCTGGCAGCTCAAGAGCGCGTCGGACGGCACCGTGTCGCACGACGTGCAGGCCGGCAGCCCGGCGAGCACGGCTAGAAATGCGTTTCTGATGCGATGCGTCATGACCCGAGCCGCTCTCCCTTCTCTTTCGCGACGCGCTCGAGGGCCTCGGCGGCCACGCTCCGCGCCTGCGGACTGGCAGCCGGATTGCGCAGCGCGGCGGCCGCGGAAAGCGCCACCTCGCGCTCGTGCGCCTCGCGAGTCCGGAGCGCGTCGACCATGCCGGCGACCGCGTTGCCGAGCTCGAGGAGCAGGTCGCGCGGGCGAAGCGGCCGCGGTACGGCGAGGCTCCCCTCGCCGACCTGCCGGCAGGTGCGGGCGATGGCGAAGGCGGGGCCCGCGATCCGGTGGCTGACGACCAGCGCGCTGCCGAGCAGGCAGATGAGGACGCCGCCGAGAGCGACCCCGATGATGATGATGCGGACCCGATCCTCGCTCGCCAGCGCGAGGCCGATCGAGTCGCCGGAGTCGGGATCGCTGAGCGCGATCACGCGGCTCGTCTCGCGATACGCCCGCCAGAGGAGCCAGCCGAGACCGAGCGAGAGGGCCACCCCGACGCCGATCAGATAGCTCGCCAGCCGCAGCTGGAGCTTGGCGTCGAGGAGATAGTTGCGCAGCTTCCGCTGCCGGCGGCCGGCGACGGGTAAGGAACCAGATGCGGCTAAAGGCTCCATGCTTTTGTCTTACCTCCGTCCCAGCCTGGCCGCGAGATCCTGGCAGACGCCCTGGAGGGCGGCGTCGATCACCTTGGCCGA
>VBLM01000139.1 GCA_005879095.1 Deltaproteobacteria bacterium | reverse complement strand
CATGAGCGCGGCATTCCTCGCAGGCGCTCAGGTGCGAAGCGGATTCCGGATCCGCGATGCCCAGTACGATTCGATCGAGCTGAAGGAATGAAGGATGACCGTTCATGGAGATTCCTCCAGGCGCAGATCCTGAAGACGCCGCTGCAACTGCCGCAGCCGGCGGCGCACGGTCCGATCCGAAATGCCCAGCACTTCGCCAATCTCGACGTGTGTGAGGCGATCGAGCCGGCTCAGGACCGCGATCTCGAGCTCATCGGCAGGCACCGACCGCGCCAATGTCTGGAGCTGACGGCGCGCGGAAAGGACGGCGTCGCTACCGCCAGGAACGGGCATGGTCTCGAGCACGTTGGATCCTCCGTCCGGTTGCCGCATGCGTGCCCGATCACGGATGTGATCAATCGCCAGCCTCGTCGAGGTCCGATAGATCCAGGACGAGACGCTGCGGGCCTCGTTCTCGTCCAGGCCCGCCCGCCACAACCGGATGAAGGTTTCCTGCGCCACGTCGTCAGCCTCGCCCATATCATCGAGCATGCGGCGGCACTTCTCGCGAATGACCGGGAAGTAGCGCCGGTAGGCGGAATCGAAATCGCGCAATGTCCCTCCGCCGTCCCCAGTTGATAGACGAACCGGCCCCGAAAAACCGGACAGCGCCGCTGATCTTCAGGCTTTTGAGCCGCGTGCCTTCGGGGCTAAGCTGCCGCAGCAGCATGACACCGGAGCGTTGGACCCGCATCAAGACGCTCTTTCACGAGGCGCTGCTCAACCAGGCCGTCGACGATCGCGACCTGATGTTCGCGAAGGTCTATTCGCTCTGGGACCCGCTGCGCTCCGACCCGCGCTTCGGAGAGCTGCTGAAGCGGATGAACCTGCAATGACCGAGGACGTCACCGGCTTGCTCCTCCGCTGGAGCGACGGTCAGGAGGGCGCGCGCGAGCGGTTGATGCGCCTCGTCTACGGCGAGCTGAAGAAGATCGCCGGCTGACGGCGCGCGGAAAGGACGGCGTCGCTACCGCCAGGAACGGGCATGGTCTCGAGCACGTTGGATCCTCCGTCCGGTTGCCGCATGCGTGCCCGATCACGGATGTGATCAATCGCCAGCCTCGTCGAGGTCCGATAGATCCAGGACGAGACGCTGCGGGCCTCGTTCTCGTCCAGGCCCGCCCGCCACAACCGGATGAAGGTTTCCTGCGCCACGTCGTCAGCCTCGCCCATATCATCGAGCATGCGGCGGCACTTCTCGCGAATGACCGGGAAGTAGCGCCGGTAGGCGGAATCGAAATCGCGCAATGTCCCTCCGCCGTCCCCAGTTGATAGACGAACCGGCCCCGAAAAACCGGACAGCGCCGCTGATCTTCAGGCTTTTGAGCCGCGTGCCTTCGGGGCTAAGCTGCCGCAGCAGCATGACACCGGAGCGTTGGACCCGCATCAAGACGCTCTTTCACGAGGCGCTGCTCAACCAGGCCGTCGACGATCGCGACCTGATGTTCGCGAAGGTCTATTCGCTCTGGGACCCGCTGCGCTCCGACCCGCGCTTCGGAGAGCTGCTGAAGCGGATGAACCTGCAATGACCGAGGACGTCACCGGCTTGCTCCTCCGCTGGAGCGACGGTCAGGAGGGCGCGCGCGAGCGGTTGATGCGCCTCGTCTACGGCGAGCTGAAGAAGATCGCCGCGCGCCATCTGCGCGGGGAGCGGGCCGATCACACGCTGCAGCCGACCGCGCTCGTCCACGAGGTTTACCAGAAGTTGATCGACCAGCGGCGGGTCCGCTGGCAGAACCGCGCGCCGCGTAATATCAGATAGTTACACGGGCCTGAGACGATCCGGCGTGGGATTGCGCGTCGTGGGGAAAGGGAGGACCAAACCCATGACGAAGACACTGTGCTGCGTTCTTCTCGCTGCCATGTACGGATGCCCCGGCCCCGAGCCGGCCGCGATCAAGCCTGGAAACGGCATCAAGGTCGACGCGGGGTGGGCGTGCACCGCATCGGCTCCCGATGCCGCCCAGCTCGGCGGCAAGCCCGCCGCGGCGTACCTCACTTCGGGCGCGACGGTCTCGAACGCGAGCAACCTCGAGGGCCACGCTGCCTCCTACTTCCTGCCCACGGGTTCCAAGGCTGCCGATTCGGCGATGCTCAATGGCCATCCCCAGTCCGACTTCCTCGCGTCGACCGGCACGGCCGTCAACGCCTCGCACCTCAACGGCCACACCGACGCCGACTTCCTGGCGGCGGGCGCCACCGCGGTGAACTCGTCCGCGGTCGGCGGGCATCCCGCCAGCGATTTTCTCGCCGCGGGCGGCACCGCTGCGAACTCGGCGCAACTCAACGGCCAGCCGGCCTCATCCTACCTGTCGGCAAGTGGCACCGCCGCGAACTCCGCCAAGCTGAACGGACAAGCCGCCTCGTTCTACCTGTCGGTGAAGGACACGGCCGCGAACTCCGCCCAACTGGGAAACCAGCCGCCCTCGTACTACCTCGCCGCTTCGGCGACGGCTGCGGACGCCTCGATGCTCGGCGGCGTGGCAGCCACGAACTACGCGCGGGCGGATCAAGCGGCGACCATGAAGGGGGCCTTGACCATCCAGGACGCGAACGACTCAGGAACCCTCAGGCTTGGCGGCGACACGGCCGGCGTGTTCGGCAGCAACGTCGCGGGCAACCTGCACCTCGATTCCGACGACACCAAGTCCGACGGACATATCTATCTGAACTGGATCCACGGCAACGGCGTCCGTTTCGGCGACGGCGGGCAGACAGTGGTGGCGGAGATGGACAAGAGCGGAAACTTCAGCGCCGCGACGGTGACGAGCGAAGGCACGATCACAGCGTCCGGCGACGTCAGCGCCCCGTCGTTCAACGGGCTGCAGGTATCCCTGTTGCAAGTGACCAACACTTCGATCAAGGCCTGCAAGGACGTGTGCGCCAGCAGCAGCGGGTCATGCCTCGCCGCCAAGGCGGCCAACGGTAGCGGTCCCTTCGGGTTTGTGCAATGCACCGACCCGGCCGGGGTTGGATTCAGGTTGAAGTGCTATTGCGCGTCGTTCTGAGCCGGTTCGCGCGCGAGCCCCTGATCCTCGTCATGAGGATCAGGGGCTTCGTCGTTCACTCATTGAGGTGCGCGTACTTCGCGACGCCGGGGCTGCGCAGCCCGCCGGAGTACGTGTACGAGTCGATGGTCACCGTCAGCGAATCGATCGGGAACAGGCTCGCCACCAGAGCCGTGACGGCCGTCGTCCAGGCGGCCTTGTCCGGCGACGTCTCCCAGTACACGACGCCCCCCGACTCGCGCACGCGCCACCATTGATGGGCCGTGGGCGAATACGTCAGCGTCGCGACCAGCGATTCGACGCCGTTGACGAAAGTGAACGCGTAGAGGTTGCCGCATTCGGCCCAGAAGCCGAGGCTGTTCGCACCGTCCTGCTTGAGGAAGAAGCGGTTATTGACGTTGCACCTCATGTTGACGACTTGCGGGACCTGCACGGTGGCCGATGAGCCCGTCAGCGCGTACTTCGCGTTGCTGTCGACCGAAATGTGCACGTTGCCGTTACGCGAGTTGGGGGCCAGGTTCAACGTCCCGCCGCTCTCGGTGGCGGTGCCGTTGATCGCGGTCACGGTCCACTTCGCCGGCTCGATCTGCGTCCCGCCGAACGAATCGACCAGCGTCGAAACCGGGGGCGTCACGCCGGGCGGGGGCGTGATCGTGATCGACGCGCCGGCCGAGTGCGACGGCGTTCCACCAGGATACTGTCCGGTGATGGTGAACGATCCCGAGGCGCCGGTAGAGGCGGGATCGGTCGTCAACGTGAGCGTCGAGCTTCCGCCCGCGATCACCGAAGACGGGTCGAACGTCGCGCTCGTCACCCCCGGCGGTAATCCGGAGGCCGAGAGCGTGACGATCTGTGCCACGCCGGAAACGACCGCCGTCTGAACGGTGTACGTCGCGCTCCCACCCGGCGCGACCGTCTGCGACCCCGGGCTCGCGGTCAGCGAGAAGTCGTCGACCACGACCGGCGGCGCCGTCACGTCAGCGAACGTGTCCCCGTCCATCATCCCCTTGTGGAAGATCACCGACGTGTCCGCGATCGAGGCGTTCCGGTACAGCCCCTGCTTGAGGTAGTCCGCGCCGTCCGCATAGAGCGTCGCAACGCTACAGGAAAGCGACGCGCCGCTCGGGCAGGAGAGCGTCTGTTGCGTCTTCGCGCCGCCGTTGTTGCCGACCCACAGCTCGAGGACCCCGGTGCTGGTCGTCGAGAAGCGGACGTGGAGGACGAAGTCGTACCAGTTGCCGGCCTGCAGATCCTGCCGCCACAGCTCGCGGTCGGAGCTGCCGCCGTTGTAGCCGTAGAGGAGGATCAGCGCGTAGCTGTTCGCCGACGAAGTGGTGGTCCGGCGCAGATCGATGCCGATCGGATTCACGCCGTTGTCGCTGTTGTGGTGGAACTGGGTGACCACGTTCCACGCGTTGTAGTTGGAGTTGGGAACGCCGCCCGGGCAGTTGGTGTCGTTGCTGCAGGTCCAGTGTGCGAATTCGGCCGGAAAATACGTGCTCCATGCGAAGTATCGATCGTCGCCGGCCTTGTACAGGGTCGGCGTGGTCGTGCCGCTGTCCTTGTTCTGGACGAGCTCGTTCCGCGTCGTGGCCCCGCTGCACGTCGCGCACGGCCACAGGTCGCCGGGACGCAGCTCGACGCGCAGCGCCTTGCCGGTCGTTTCCTGGCCCGGCGGAGCGACGATCTGGAAGCGGCCGTTCGCGGGCGCGAGCGACAACGGCGTGTTCGAGCTGCTGGTCGAGCACGAGCCGGAGCCGTAGCTGACCTGGTTCGCCGGATCCCAAAGCGGCGCGATGCACGGGCAGGTTCCGCCCTGACCACCGCAGTGGATGGCGCCGTACTGCTTCAGGTCGTCGCTGGAGAAGTCGGCGCTCCAGCGCACGTCGGCGCGGGCGCCGCCCGCTGCGCTGAGATAGAAAATTACAACACAAATAGACCAAAGGTTCCGCAAGGTTAGCTCCGGTGGAGGCGTTGTCGAACCGTCGCTGGACCGGAGGGGTACGGTCAACCGGCTTCTCGCCGGCGAGGCGTCCGCCCGCTGCCGTACGCGTATGCACGTCCTAGATTTCTCATTCGGGGAGGGGCGGTGCCGGAGCAACGCGACGAAATCCTGCCGCAGCAGCCGGCGGACCGACGAATCCTGACTCGGGAGCCGCTCAACGCCGAGGCGGCGGAGGGAGCGTTCGCCCACCTGGTCACCCCGACGGAGATGCGGTTCGTCCGTTGTCATTTCGACATCCCGCTGCTCGGCGACGAGCATCGCCTCGAGCTGGCCGGCGCGTTCGCCAACCCGCTGCGCATCTCGATGCCGGAGCTGCGCGCGATGCCTTCCGCGATGCTCACCGTTCTCACCGAGTGCGCCGGAAACGGCCGGCGCAGCATCCCGCCGCCGGTCGAGGGCGAGCCGTGGCACGACGCCGCGATCAGCACCGCGCAATGGACCGGCGTTCCGCTTCGGTCGCTGCTCGAGCGGGCCGGACTCGGCGAGAAGGCGATCGAGCTCGTCTTCACCGGCGCCGACGGCGGCGAGTACCAGCGGTCGCTGCCGGCGGAGGTCGCGCTCGACCCGGCCACGCTGCTCGCTTTCGAGATGAACGGCGCGCCCATTCCACCGCCGTTCGGCGGTCCGCTGCGGCTGGTAGTGCCCGACTGGTACGGGATGGCGAGCGTCAAGTGGCTGGCGCGCATCGAGGCGGTCGAGACGCCGTTCACCGGCAGGTTCCAGGCGGAAAAATACGTCTACGCCCCGGGCGTTCCGGTGACGCGCGTGCGGGTGAAGTCGATGTTCACCTCGGTGCCTGAGCTGCGCGCCGGGACCGCGTCGCGCCTGGTCGGGCTGGCGTGGGGAGGCGAGAGCGTCGCGCGCGTCGAGGTCGGCATCGGTCCGATCTGGCACGAGGCGCGGCTGGTCGGCCCGTCGCTCCCGCATGCGTGGCGGCGCTTCGAGCTGCACTTCACGCCGCGGGCGAAGGGTCCCTGCGTGCTGCGCTGCCGGGCCATCGACGCGCGAGGCGAGACGCAGCCGGACCGGCCGCAGTGGAACAAAGGCGGCTACGGCGCGAACGGTGTGCAGAAGGTGACGGTGATCGTTCGCTAAGCCCGAGCCAGGATCGAGTTGGCCGTGTCGCGATAGGTCCGGCCGAGCACGCTGCAGAGCGTGCCGAGGAACTTGAAGCTGACGGTGAAGTTCAGGTGCGTCGCTTTCTCCAGCATGAAGCCGAACATGTCGCGCGTGCCGAGCGTGGCGAGCGTGCGGTCGCCGCCGCCGGCGCGTTTGCGGACCTCCATGTCGCCTTTCTCGATCACGTAGAACGAGCGCGAGGTGTCGCCCTCCGCCACGATGACCTCGCCCGCATCGGCGGAAAGTTTCTGGCCGAGGACCGCGAGCCAGGCCGCCTCTTCCTCGTTCAGATGTGGAGGACGACCTGGTGGAGTGGACGACACCGGCGGAGGGCCGAACTTGACGGCGACGTCGTTCGCGGAGCGGACTTTCTCGGAGATGGAGCGGCAGAAGACTGCGAGCAGGCCGCTGGCGAGCGAGCGGTGTGTCTTCAGCTCCTGTTTCAAAGGGTGCTTGTTGATCGCGCGCACGATCGTGTTCACCCGGGCGACGTGGCGCACGCTCTCCGCCGGCAGATCGGCGAACGTCTCCAGCTCGCCGAAGATGTCGCCGGGGCCGAGCTGACCGAGCGTGATCTCCTTGCCGGCCGGCGTCTTGGCGCGGATGTCGACGCCGCCGTCGGCGATCAGATAGAGCCACTCGCCGGCGTGGCCGCTGACGATGATCTCCTCGCCGGCCTTGAACTCGTCGAGCTTCGACAGTGCCTCGAGCCGGTCGCGATCCTTCACGTCGAGGACGCGGAAGCGCTCGGAGGTGACGAACGCGAACATGCGCGTAACGCTGCCTGATTGAGCACGTAAGTCAACGGGCGACGCGGAACCCGAGGTTGGAGAAGCGGGCCTCGGGCGGCCACGCGTTCCGGCTCGCGCAGCGCAGTTGCGGCGGATGCGCGTTCCAGGCGCCGCCGCGGGCGCTGCGCAGCAACGGGCTGTACACGTCGGAGCACCATTCCCAGACGTTGCCAGCGCAGTCGTAGAGGCCGTACGGACTGCGGTTTTGCGGGATCGAGCCGACCGGCAGCGTGTGGCGCGCG
>VBLM01000135.1 GCA_005879095.1 Deltaproteobacteria bacterium | reverse complement strand
CGCTAACGATTGCGCTCCAGTAATTCCGTCAAGGCGCGCGCCTCGCGAGGATGAGCGCACAGGTGACCGCGCAGGTACGGCCGTTGCAGGCGAGCACGCGAGGAAATCCGCGAAGCATGTGGGAGGCGGCCGGATTCTATTCAGGAGCCTCCCACCATGAAGCAGCCACTCCCCGCAGCCGCAGCAGCAGCACTTCCCACTCTCGCGCTGGCTTGGGCCATCGGCGCTCAAACGCTCGGCACTACGCCCTCACCGATGGCGACCGTCGAGGCCACCCTCGCCATTCTCAACGCGATCCCCGCACCCGCCGACGACCCGATGCTCGATGCGAACGGCAACGTGGTCTACGACCCGATTGGCAATCCGGTTTCGGATCCGAAGGAAAGTTTCCACAGCGTCAAACCGTCCGAGTTCGACCCCAGCGGCACCCACCTGGTGCAGGCGGCCTGGCTCCACGGGATCGGTTGCCCGACGGACGCGACGACGACCGCTCCGACGTCCTCCTTCACCGATCCTGCCTGCCCGACCGGCGACCCGAGGGACCAGCGAAACCAGGGCCTCCTCCTCGTGAAGACGGGCCCCACCGAGAACAACGCGGCGGCCGTCGCGGAGCTGAAGAAGGTCAGGGGCATCACCCTCACCGAGCTCGGCTATGACATCCGCAAGTCGGGGGGCAGCGGAGCGAGCCCGCTCGGATCGCATTGCGGAGCGGGCGCTCCCCGATTCGACGTCATCACCACCGACGGCTTGGTGCACTTCATCGGCTGCAACTCGCCTCCTGCGGTGGTCGCCGGCGCCAGCAGCGGTTGGGTGCGGCTGCGCTGGGACCCCGCGACTGCGTTCCCGCCAGTTTCGGAGACGGTCCAGCGCATCCTCATCGTCTTCGACGAGGGCCAGGATCCGTCGGGCGGCCCCGACTCGTTCGGCGCCGCGATCCTCGACAACATCGACGTCAACGGCGTCCTGGTGGGACGCGGGGCCACCGACGCCGATTGATCATCAGTCCTTCAGTCGCGCGCGCAGTTCGCGCTTGAGCAGCTTGCCGCTCGGGTTTTTCGGCAGGCTCTCGACGAAGACCACCCGCTTGGGCACCTTGAAGCCCGCCATCCGCGGCTTGCAGTGCTCGATCACGGCCGCTTCGGTGAGAGAGCCGCCGGGCTTGAGCACGATCACCGCGGTGACCGCTTCGATCCAGTACGGATCCGGCAGGCCCACCACCGCCACCTCCGAGATCTCCGGGTGCTGGTAGATCTTCTCTTCCACCTCGCGGCTGGCGACGTTTTCGCCGCCGGACTTGATCATGTCTTTCTTGCGATCGACGACGGTGATGTAGCCCTCCTCGTCGATGGTGGCGAGATCGCCGCTGTGGAACCAGCCGCCCGCGAACGCGTCGGCGGTGCGCTGCTCGTCGTCGTAGTAGCCGTCGAGGAGCTGCGGCGAGCGGTGGACGATCTCGCCCACCTCGCCCGAGGCCGGACGCACGTCGCGCATCTGGTCGTCGACCACCCGCGTCTCGACGTTGATCACCGCGCGGCCCGCCGAGCCGGCCTTGCGCACCTGGTCCTCGG
>VBLM01000721.1 GCA_005879095.1 Deltaproteobacteria bacterium | reverse complement strand
TCCGGCTGCGGGACCGAGTTGGCGTCGTTGGCGTTGTAGTCGTCGCCGACGAAGTCGAAGCCCCCCTTCACCTTGGCCGTGGCGGGTCCGAACAGGCTCGGGTTGGCGGGAGCGGTGCTGCTCGCTTTGGCCGTGGTCCAGGCGGCAGTGGTGCCCGGGCCGCCGAAGTCGGCGTGCGTGTAGTCGATGCCGGTATCGATGACGGCGACTTTCACGCCCGCCCCGGTCAACCCGAAGCTCCCCCAGGCCTGCGGCGCGCCGACGAAGGGTACGCCGTTCACGTTGACGGGGTTGAAGTTCCGCAGCGCGTGCACGGCGACTACGCCGGGGAGGCCGGCGAGCTGCGCCAGGTTCTTCTGCGGAACGATCACGTGGATGCCGTTGTAGGCGTGCTGCAGCTGGCCGACGATGCGCGCGCCGGCGCCGGCGAGCGCGCCGTGCAGGGCGTCCTGCTGCGCCTGCAGTTGCTGGCGGATGGCGCCCTTCTCGCCCGGGGTCAGGGGCCGGCCCTGCCTCTTGGCCGCGGCGGACTGGACCGCCACCGGCGCCGCGTTCAACTCGAGCATCACGGCGATCGGCTTGTCGCTGGCGGACGCCGGCACGAACTTCCCGGGGACGAGCGACTCGAACCACGTCGGATCGATCCTCGCGAACCGCGCAATGCCCTGTGCGTCCTCTTCACTCGCGGCGGCTTGGCGCGCGTCGGACAAGACAACGATGCCACCGGCTACCAGGACCAACGTCCAGAATACCCTGCGCATATCTCTCTCCCCCGAAATCCGACCAGGTCGGAATACTGAAGCGGTTGTGTGGAGCTGTGGGACCGGGGACCATAGCGGCCCCTTCCGCGGCCAGTCAAGCGCCGCGGCCTTCGGGACACCCTCGGGAGGGTGTCCCCGGAAGGTGTCCCCAAATCAGGTAGAGTCCGGGCGATGGCCGACGACATCGCGGCGCGGGTCGATAGACTGGAACTGCCTTTCGATGCGCGCGGCGTGGACAACTACGGCGTGTCGAAGTGGCACCTGACGCAGGCCTTCCGGGTCGTCTCACTTCTGTACCGCAACTACTTCCAGGTGCGCGCCAACGGAATCGCGAACGTGCCGGCGCGCGGCCGCGTGATGCTGGTGGGCAACCATTCCGGCGGAGTGGCGCTCGACGGGCTGATGGTGATCGCCTCCTGCTTCTTCGACATGGATCCGCCGCGGCTCGCGCACGCGATGGCCGACCGGTTCATCAACCGCTTTCCCTTCGCTTCGGTGTGGGCCTCGCGCTGCGGGCAGTTCACCGGCCTGCCCGAGCACGCGCAGCGGCTTTTGGAGGACGATCGGCTGCTGCTGGTCTTTCCCGAGGGCGCCCGCGGCACGGCCAAGCTGTGGAAGGAGCGGTGGTCGCTGGTCGATTTCGGCACCGGCTTCGTGCGGCTGGCGCTGCGGACCAAGGCGCCGATCGTACCGTTCGGCTTCATCGGCGGGGGGGACGCGATCCCGACGGTGGCCAATTTGTACAAAATCGGCAGGCTGGCGGGGGTGCCGTACGTGCCGGTGACGCCGTGGCTGCTGCCGTTGCCGCGGCCGGTGCGGCTCGAGATCCAGTACGGCGCGCCATTGCGCTTCGAGGGCACCGGCTCCGAGGAGGACGAGGTCGTCGAGCGGTACGTGGCCCAGGTGAAGTCGTCGATCGCGGCGCTGATCGAGCAGGGCCGCGAGTCGCGGCGCTCGAGGCTGTCGTCGTGAGGGTCGCGATCCCGGGCATCTCCGGCCTGCTCGCGCGCAAGGTGGCGCAGCGGCTGCTTGCGGCCGGACACGAGGTGATCGGCCTCGATCCGCGCGGCTGGCCCGGCGCGCCCCAGGGCATCGAGCTGCACGCCGCCGACATCCGCAAGCGCGCCGCCGAAGAGGTCTTCCGGCGGCGAAAGCCGCAGGCCGTCGTGCACATGGCCACCGTGACCGCGCTGGTCGCGGGCACCGAAGAGCGGTACCGCATCAACCTCGGCGGCACGCGTGCGGTCTTCGAGCACTGCGCGAACTACGGCGTGGAGCAGATGGTCTTCGTCGGGCGCCACACCTACTACGGCGCCGGGGCGGACGCGCCGCTCTACCACACAGAGAACGAGCCGCCGCAGGAGCTCGGCGCGTATCCGGAGCTGGCCGATCTGGTCGCCGCCGATCTCTACGCGGCCAACGCGCTCTGGCGGCTGCCGAAATTATCGACTTCCGTCCTGCGCGTTTGCTACACGCTCGGGCCTTCCGGCCACGGGACGCTGGCGGGCTTTTTGCGCGCGCGGTTCGTGCCGATGGTGCTCGGGTTCGATCCTCTGTTTCAATTCCTCCACGAGGACGACGCAGCCGAGGCCATCTCGCTCGCGCTGGAGAAGAAACTGCGCGGCATCTACAACGTGGCGGGGCCGCAGCCGCTGCCGCTGTCGGTCATCGCCCATGAGGCCGGGCGGACGACGCTGCCGCTGCCCGAGCCGCTTCTCGCGATGCTGACCGGCCGCGCGGGACTCCCGCGGCTGTCGCGGGGCGCGCTCGCGCACATCAAGTATCCGATCGTGGTCGACGCCTCGCCGTTCAAGGCCGCGACCGGATTCGCGGCCCGATTCGACGAGCTGACGACAGTCCAGACGTTCGCCGACGCCTTCCCGCGAACTTCCCCGGTCGCATCGCTGGCATAACGGACCGTTCGGCGCGACACTCGCGTCATGTTGCGGCTGGGCCCGTTGCACCTTCACTGGAGCCTCATCCTCGGCGCGACGCTCTTCTGCGCCGCCCAGCCGCGGCCTTTGCTGCTGCTCGGCTACGCCGCTGTGCTTCTAGCGCACGTCGCCGGGCACGCGGCCGCGCTTCCCGGGACGCGAGTCGGCGTCAGCGCCGTCATGCTCCACGGCCTCGGCGGCGAGTTGCTCGGAGAGGGCGAGACGACTCCGCTGCGCCGTTCGGTGATCGCGCTCTGCGGCGTCCTCGCCCAGCTCGCGCTCTTGACCGCCGCCCTGCTCGCCCGCGATGCGCTGCCGGCCGACCTGCACGACGCCTTCATCCGCCGCA
>VBLM01000720.1 GCA_005879095.1 Deltaproteobacteria bacterium | reverse complement strand
GGGCGGCGCCGTCGCTGGTGCGGATCTTCCTCAGCATGTGGGTCCACGAGCTTGGGCACGCGGCCACGGCGTGGATGTGCGGGTACCTCGCCTTTCCCGGACCGTGGCTGACGCCGACCGCGTCGCGGCAGTCGCTGCTCTTCGAGCTGCTCGTCCTCGGCGCGCTCGGCTTCGGCGTTTTCCGGGCTTTCCGGCAAGAGCGGCCCGGCCTCGCGCGGGCGCTGATCGCCGTGGCCGCCCTGCAGCTCTTCTGCGCGGCGCTGCTCGGTCCAGCCAGGCAGCGGCAGCTGATCGTCTTCATGGGCGACGGCGGCTGCCTGGTGATCGGCACGCTCCTGATGCTCTCGATCTACACCCGCTCCGCGGCGCAAGGCTGGCTGCGCTGGGGATTTCTCGGCATCGGCGCGGCCGCCTTCGCCGACGCGTTTTCACTCTGGTGGGCGGCGCGCCACGACGCCGATCGCATCCCCTTCGGCATGAACGAAGGCGCGGGCCTCTCCGACCCGAGCGTGCTCAGCGAAGGATTCGGCTGGAGCGCGAACATGCTCGTCAATCGTTACGTCGCGCTCGGCTGCGTCTGCCTGGCGGTCCTCGCGAGCGTCTGGCTCCTGGGCGTCGTCCGCGCCCGCCGCGCGGTCTCCGCGTCGACGGCCTAGGCCTGCTCCTGCTCGATCGCGGCGTCCCGTTTTCCCTCGACGCGCACGCGGGGCGGAATCGGGTCGAGCCGCTTGCCATCCCGGCAGCAGAGGTCGAGATGACGCACCTCGCGCGCCTTGCGCCAGCGTTCCTCCAGCGACTGGAAGAGCCTGGTGATCGCGGCGCGCGAAGCGGGTTTGGTGCGATCGATCTCGATCCCCACGTCGGTGTCGTCGCGCCACGCGACGCGCCCGGCGATTGCATCCAGCGGCTCGCCCGGCTCGGGCGACGAGAGCCGCAGCTCGACCAGATCCTGCGTCGCCACGCTCGCGGGAAGGCCGCCGCTGATCCGCACCCCGCCCAGGCTCACGTCCGCCAGCATGACGAGGTGCTCGCTGCCGCCCTGCCGGCGCAGCTTGACGACGCGATCGGAGCCGAGCCGCCGGCCCTTGCGCTCTTTGAGCGCGCCCTCGCGGACCTCCCGGGCGAACCGCGCCGACGGCATCGCCAGCCAGATCCCCTGTCCTTCCGCCCGGGAGAACGCCACCGCGCGCATCACCCGCGTGTCCTCGCTGTCGTCGAAAGCGACCTCGATCAGCGCCTCGGCCCCGATCGTCAGCGGCAGTGCCGGGTCGCGGAAGAAGAGGAGCAGCGTGCCCTCCGCGCTGACCAGGTGCGCGCGGAACTGCTCCATCGAAGCGAACCGCTGCCGCAGCAGCGCGAGCTTCGAAACCGCCGATGGTCTGCTCATGGGTGCTCCTTCATTAGAGTACGGGCGTCCTACGGTGGCCGTCCAGATTCCGGCGTCGGTGGACTGCGGACATCGGCCTACCCGCGTCCACTCGCGCTCACTTCCACTCCGATGACGTCAGCGCCAGGCAGTGGGATCATCGTTCGCGGAGGAGCCGACCATGATCAAGCGCCTGACCCGCGGATTCCCGGTCCTGCTGCTCGCGGCATGGATGGCGATGGCGGTGCTGACGATCACCAGCTTCATCGCCTTCAGCGCTGTGACGCACCGCTGACCTAGGACGCGCCGCGCCCGCTCAGCACCACCGGCACCGTCTGTAGAATGAGGCTCAGGTCCTCGGCCAGGCTCCAGTGATCGATGTACCGCATGTCGAGGTACATCCACTCCTGGAACGAGATCTGGTCGCGGCCCGAGACCTGCCAGATGCAGGTGAGGCCCGGCCGCACCGACAGGCGCCGCTGCTGCCAGGCCTCGTACTGCGCGACCTCCTTCGGCACCGGCGGCCGCGGCCCAACGATGCTCATGTCGCCGCGCAGGACGTTGATCAGCTGCGGCAGTTCGTCGATGCTGTGCTTGCGCAGGAACCGGCCGGCGGGCGTCACGCGCGGGTCGCTCTTGATCTTGAACACCGGCCCCGCCCGCTCGTTCTTTGCCTGCAGCTGATCCTTGAGCGCTTCGGCGTTCACCACCATGGTGCGGAACTTGAACATGTTGAACGGCCGCCCGTGGAGGCCGACCCGGGCCTGCCTGAAGAAGACCGGCCCCTTCGAGGTCAGCTTGATCAGCGCGGCGACGAGGAGCAGGAACGGCGCCAGGATCAACAGCGCCGAGGCCGAGGCGAAGATGTCGAACAGCCGCTTCAGCGACCGCTGGAACGGCCGCGGCGCGTGCGTCAGGTAGTGGAGGTAGCCATCCTCGACGGCCGCCGGAACCGCAGGCCGGGCGCGCTCGAGCCGTACGCTGTAGGCCGGCAGCGCGAAGGGAATGCCGAAGCGCTCGCAGGTGCGCACCACCTGCTGCATCTCGACCGCGTGGCGGGCGGGATTTCCGGCGACGTAGACCTCGTCGATGGGCATCGCCCGCAAGCACTTCTCGAGGTCCTCGACGCCGCCCATCGCCAGCTCGGTCTTCGGCTCGTCCGCGAAGCGCAGGTGTCCGACGATGCGGACCGGACGCCGCGACGGATCGGCGAAGTCGTCCGCCGTGGCCAGCGCCATGGGACCGGTGCCGACCAAGAGCACTTCGCGCAGCGGCGGCTCGCGATATTCGAGCTTGCGGAAGACCACCATCCGCGGCAGCAGGACCAGCGGCCAGAGCAGGAGGAAGAACTGGCCGGTCGGCGGCAGCGTCTGCGCGTTCGGCGCGAGGAAGCGCAGCACGCCCAGGGTCACCGTCGCGCCGAGGGCGAGCAGCGAAACCATCGCCGTCTCCTCGACGCCGGACCGGTTGGCCCACCGATCGTAGTAGCGGACGGCGAAGGTCTCCGCCGACCAGAAGAGCGCGAGGCAACCGGCGCAGGCGAGCACGCGCGGGTCGACGGTTCTTCCCGACAGCCAGGCAGCCGCGGCCGTGACGCACATAACGACGGTGAGATCGAACGCGACGTTCAGATGCGCGACGAGGCGTGGGCCCCATCGCTCCAGCATGGCCTTCAACGACGCCCCCCCGAACCCAGCGAATCGACTGGGTTCCCCCATGTGGGATGATGTGCACCGGCGTCACACCGGACAAGCGCCGCGACGGCTGGCCAGCGAGCGCGCGAGAACACATCTTCGGTCGCATGCGCGTCCGGGTCGGCAGCCTGGAAGTCGACTCGTTGACTCTTGGCGAGGCGGTGGACGCCGTCGAAGGCCTTGTGGCGCGTGGAGGCGCGGTCTTCACGCCGAACGTCGATCACGTCGTTCTGGCCGAAGACGACGCCCGCTTTCGCGATTGTTACGCGCGTGCCAGCTTGAGCCTCGCTGACGGAATGCCGATCCTCTGGGCCGCTCGCCTGCTCGGCCGGCCGCTGCCGGAAAAAGTATCCGGATCGGACCTGGTGCCGGCACTGAT
Source organism: Deltaproteobacteria bacterium (assembly GCA_005879095.1). Classification (GTDB taxonomy): domain Bacteria; phylum Myxococcota; class Myxococcia; order Myxococcales; family 40CM-4-68-19; genus 40CM-4-68-19. The sequence goes on along the minus strand of VBLM01000720.1, from coordinate 4,628 downwards.
GGAGCGAGCGGCGCGCCGGGGTTTCCGCGTCTACCTGCTCGGCGCCGGGCCCGGCGTCGCGGAGAAAGCGGCGTCGAAGCTTTGCGCCCGAGGCGTCCACGTCTGCGGCTTCGATGCGCCGGTGTTACGCGATCCGGCGCCGATCATCGAGAAAATCCGGGCCGCCCGGCCCGAGATCGTGCTCGTCGCATTCGGCGCGCCGAAGCAGGAGTTCTTCATCGACACCGCGCGTCAACACGTCCCGGCCGTCTTCGTCGGCGTCGGAGCCACGCTCGACTTCATCGCTGGAACGATTCCGCGCGCGCCGCGGTGGATGTCTTCCAACGGACTCGAGTGGCTCTACCGCCTGGCGCGCGAGCCGCGGCGGCTCTGGCGGCGCTATCTCTTGCGCGATCCGAAGTTCGCGCTGATCGTCTGGCGGCAGCTCAGGGGCATGCGGCCTGTCCTCCCGCCGCGACCAGCTGCTGGACCTTCTTGACGAAGTTGCCGTTGTCGGTCGAAGGCTCCGTCTGGTGAGCCTCGCCGCCGCCGAAGACCATCCCGAACGCGTTGGTGCGCGCGACCTCATCGGGATGGGCGAAGAAGTAATCGACCCGGTTGTCCTGCCACTGCAGCCCGGAGTTCGGCAGCGCCATGTTGCCGAGCGGGAGCTGCCACCAGAGCGCAGGCTGGTTCATGCGCTCGGTCAGGGCGGTCGCCCAGGCGAACGCCTGGTGAAAGTTCGGCAGCGTCGTATTCGTCGGGTCCCAGAACGTGTTCCGGCCGAGCGACTTGTACCAGCCCGCGTCGCGATCGCTGGCTTCGACGACGACGAAGTCCATGTCGGTGCCGCCGGTCGCGGTGAGAAAATCGGCCACCTTGCGCGCATTGGCGGGCATGTCGACCGACGGGTCGCGGTTGTCGGTGCCGTCGATGCCGCTCGCCCAGGCCGAGGCGTGCAGGCCGACCTTCGCGTGCGGCGCGTACTTGCGGACCATCGCGATCAGGCAGCGCGCGAACCCCGCCACCGAATTCTCCTGCGCGGCGCAATCGATCGGGTTGGCGCTCGTCACCGCCGCTGGAATCGCGTGCGGATCCGGGTTCGCCTGTTGCGCGTAACCCCACAGGTCCGGCTCGATGTGGAGCAGCGCCGGGCCGTTGCCGACCTGCTGCAGCACGAACCGCCAGTCGGCGAAATAGCGCGTCAGGAGCGCAGCGTTCTTGAGCGCGTCGACCTCGGGCTTGCCCTCGGCCACGCCGCTCGTCTGGAGCAGCTCGTAGTAGCTGACGAGCGGAAGCCTGGTCTTGGCGAGCAGATCGCGCAGGTACTGACCGGGCGGGACGGCCAGGTCCTGCCAGCACCCCCACCATTCGGGAGACGTGGCGCAATTGCCGGTTCCGAGGCCGCCGGCGAGATAGAGATAGCGGATGTCGAACCGGGCCTGCTCGGCGACGGCGTCGGTCATGTCGGCGCCGACCAGAAGCTTGTCGTATCCGAGCCGCGACGCCATGCAGGACCCGGGAGCGATGACGGGAACAGGAGGCGGGGCATCGGTTGGACCCGCATCGACGGAGACGACAGGGTCCGGTTCCACCGGGGCCGGTACCGGCGATGACGCCGTCACCGCAAGCGGCTTTCCGCCGCCGCACGCGAGAACGAAGAGAAGCAGCAAAGAGCGTTTCAACCGTCCTCCAGAGTTGAGGAAACGGCTGCTCGAAGCGCGCTATTTCCACTTTCCAACGCGCGGGTAAGCCGGTGTAGGAGTACGGATTCACGCCTCGCACACGCATGCCTAGCTTCCGTCAGTGCAGGGGGACGCATGCAGCGGCGGCGAAGGACAGTCGCGCGCTCTTCCAGCGGATGGGCATCGAGACGGTGGAGGCCGCCGACGCGCAATCGGCGCTGTCGCGGCTGGAAGGCTGCACGCCCGACGTCATCTGCCTCGACCTCGTGCTGCCGGAGTCGTCGGGGTACGAGATCTGCGAGTTCATCCGCAACTCGCCGGCGCACCAGCGCACACCGATCCTGATGATGAGCGACCGGGCCTATCCGGAGGATCGCGCGCACGCCGCCGAAGCAGGCGCGAACGCGTTCCTGGTCAAGCCGTTCAGCGAAGAGACGCTGCGGCGGCGCATCGAGGCGTTGCTGGCCCAGTTGCCATGATCCTGCTCGCGCTGGCGGCGGCGCCGGTGTTCGCGGCGTGCGCGTACCTGTTCGTCTTGACGGTTGCGTCGCGGCGGCGCGATCCGCCCGCTGCCGGCGAGCCCTCGACGCGATTCGACATCATCGTGCCTGCTCACGACGAGGAAGCGGGTATCGCACGGACGGTGCAAAGTCTGCTCGCGGTCGATTATCCGGCTGTGCTGCGGCGCGTCATCGTGGTCGCCGACAACTGCAGCGATGCGACCGCGGTGCGAGCTTCGCAAGCCGGCGCGACCGTCCTGGTCCGCGACGATCGTTCCCGCCGCGGGAAAGGCTACGCCCTCGCCTTCGCCTTCGACCGGACGAGCGCCGACGCCGCCGCGGTGGTCGACGCGGATACGATCGTCTCGCCGAATCTGCTGCGCGCCTTCGCGGCGCGGCTCGAGCGCGGGACGCTCGCGGTGCAGGCGGCATCGGCGGTATCGAATCGCGACGAATCCTGGCGTACGCGGCTGATGTCGCTGGCGTTCGCGCTCTTCAATGGCGTGCGATCGCTCGGGCGCGAGAACCTGTCGCTTTCCTGCGGCCTGCGCGGCAACGGCATGTGCTTCTCGACCGCCCTTCTGCGGGCCCACCCGCCGCGGGCGTTTTCTCTCGTGGAAGACCTCGAGTACGGCATCGCGCTCGGCCGCGCCGGAGTGCGTGTGGAGTTCGCCGCCGAAGCTTTCGTCGCCAGCGAGATGGTCGCGAAGGGATCGGCAGCGCAGCGGCAACGGTGGGAAGGCGGCCGCGCGCGACTGGCTCGCGGGCTCGCGCTGCCGCTCTTGCGGGAGGCCCTGAAGTCCCGCAGCACGCTGCTCCTCGATCTCGCGATCGATCTGCTCGTCCCGCCGCTGTCGAAGCTCGCTCTCTGTATCGCGGCGGGCTTGCTGGTTTCGGCTGCGGTCTCTGCTCCGTTGTGGCCGTGGCTCCTGTGCGCGGCGCTGCTCGCGATCCATGTGGCGCGGGGCTGGCAGCTTTCGGGCGTCACCCTGCGCGATCTCGCGTACGTACCCGCGTACGTCCTGTGGAAGCTCTTCGCCGTCCGCCGCGCGGCACCATCCGAATGGCGTCGCACCGAACGGAAGGCGGCGCTCGAATGAGGCTCAGCGTCGTCATCGCCACCTACAATCGGCCGCAGCTCTTGCAGCGGTTACTGGCGCAGCTCGAGCAGCAGACTTTCCGGGACTTCGAGGTCATCGTCGTCGACGACGGCTCGAAGCCGGAGGCGGCTGTCGAAGGAGCGAAAGTGCGCGTGCTCCGTCAGGCAAATCCGGGCCCTGCTGCAGCGCGTCATGCCGGTGTGCTCGCGGCGAGCGGTGAGATCGTCGTCATCCTCGACGACGACATGCAAGTCGGCCCGGATTTCCTCGCCGCTCACGATCGAGGCCATGGCGGCGCGCACTCGGTGGTGCTCGGTCGAATCCGCGCCGATCCGGACCTGGCGCGAATGCCGCTCTTCGAACGGTGGCACGCCTACTTGCTCGACGTGAAAGCCGAGAAGATCCGCGCCGGAAAGCTGAAAGCGCGCGGCGACCTGCTCTTCACCGGCAACGCTTCGTTCGATCGCGCCGACTACCTCGCGGTCGGCGGATTCGACCCGTCGCTCGCGCAGTCCGAGGACATCGAGCTGGGCATGCGCCTGGAAAAAGCCGGCGCGACGTTCCACTTTTCCGAAGACGCGTGGACGCTGCACGGCTCCGATCACACCAGCCTGCGCAGGTGGCGCGACCGCGCGCGGCGCTACGGCGCCTGCGACCTGCGCATCGGCCGCAAGCATCCCGACCTGCCGACGTCGAGCCCGTGGCGGCTGCTCATCGAGCTGAACCCGATCACGCGGGCGTTCGTGGCGGTTTCGATCGCGTCGCCGGTGATCGCGGGCTTCCTGGCCACGCTCGCGATCCGGGCAGCGATGGCGTTCGACAAGCTCGGCCTCGAGCGCGTCGCGTTCGCCGGAACATCGCTGGCCTACTCGATGGAGTACTTCCGCGGCGTCCGCTACGAAACCGGCTCGATCGCCGGCGCCATCCGCGAGCTGTGGTCGTTCGCGGCGAGGAACGGCCGCACCAGCCCGCCCGGGTGGCGCAGCATCAAGGCGACGAACGGGATCGACGGCAGCGGATCGCTCCAGTCGTGAACGATGTCGACATGCCGCAGCGCCGGCTTCGCGTGTGACTGCGTGAAACGATGGACCGCGTGCGGGACGCCGTGGCGCCAGTAGAGATCCTGCCGAGCCGGGCCGCACGGCTGCATCGCCTCGCCGGTCGCCGAGCGATACCAGAGCAGCGGCAGGTCGTGGCCGCGCTCGATGTCGAAGCGGATGAAGCCGTGGGCACGCGGGTTGAGATCGATGGCCAGCCAGTCGCCTGAGCGCGGATCGCGGATGAACTCGACTTCGAAGAGGCCGCCTCCGAGGATGCCGCGCGCGAGCGAGACGCCGAGGTCGAGAAGTGCGGGATCGTCGACC
>VBLM01000719.1 GCA_005879095.1 Deltaproteobacteria bacterium | reverse complement strand
GTCCCCGAGGAAAACATCATCATCGGCAACGTCGCCTTCTACGGCGCGACCGGCGGCGAAGCGTACGTCCGCGGTGTCGCCGGCGAGCGGTTCTGCGTGCGCAATTCCGGCATCGACGCGGTCGTGGAAGGCGTCGGCGATCACGGCTGCGAATACATGACCGGTGGCCGCGTGGTGGTCCTGGGTCCCACCGGCCGCAACTTCGCCGCCGGCATGTCGGGCGGAATCGCCTACGTCCTCGACGGCGACGGCAAGTTCGCCAGCCGCTGCAACCGGAGCATGGTCGGGCTCGGCCCGGTCGACGATACCGAGGCCCTGGCCCGCCGCCTGCTCGAGCGCTGGAGCGACACCGCCTCGCGCCTGGTGCGCGTGATGCCGAACGACTACCGCCGCATGCTCGAGGCGCAGGCGCGGATGCAGGCTCGCGGCATGTCGCGCGAAGAGGCGGAGATGGCGGCGTTCGAGGAAAACGCGCGCGACGAAGCGCGGGTAGGTGGCAACTAGATGGGTAAGTCAAGCGGATTTCTCGATTACGCGCGCGTGCCCACGCAGGACCGGCCGCCGCTGGAGCGCATCAAGGACTGGAACGAGATGCACCTCGCGCATTCCGAGCAGACCTTGCGCGAGCAGGGCGGCCGCTGTCTGGATTGCGGAGTGCCCTTCTGCCAGACGGGAAAAGTGATCGGCGGAGCGGCCTCGGGTTGCCCGGTCAATAACCTCATTCCCGAATGGAATGATTTAGTCTGGATGGGGCAATGGAAGGAAGCGTGGATCAGACTTTCCAAAACGAACAACTTTCCCGAATTCACCGGCCGCGTCTGCCCCGCGCCGTGCGAGGGAAGCTGCACGCTCGGCATCAACCTGCCCGCGGTCAACATCAAGATGCTCGAAGAAGCGATCGCCGAGCGCGCCTTCGCCGAGGGGTGGGTGCAGGCGGTGCAGCCTCCGGTGCGCACGGGAAAGCGCGTCGCGGTCGTCGGCTCGGGTCCGGCCGGCCTCGCGGCCGCGGCGCAATTGAACCGCGCCGGTCATGAAGTGACCGTCTACGAGCGCAGCGACCGCATCGGCGGCCTCTTGATGTATGGCATCCCCAACATGAAGCTCGACAAACGACACGTCGAGCGGCGCGTGAAGCTGATGATGGAAGAGGGCGTGCGCTTCGTCACCGGCGTCGAGATCGGCCGCGACCTTCCGGGCGATCAATTGCTCATCGATTACGAGGCCGTCGTCCTCTGCGGCGGCGCAACCCAGTCGCGCGATCTGCCGGTCGAGGGCCGTTCGTTGAACGGCATCTATCCAGCGATGGAATATCTCACCGCGAATACCAAGGCGCTGCTCGACAAGCAGCCGGCGCCGCTGTCGGCCCAAGGCAAGGACGTGATCGTCATCGGCGGCGGCGATACCGGCACCGATTGCGTCGGCACCGCCCTGCGCCATGGCGCGCGTAGCCTCACGCAGCTGGAAATCCTGCCGCGGCCGCCGGAAGATCGGCTTCTGGATAATCCCTGGCCGCAATGGCCCAAGACTTATCGCCTCGATTACGGTCAGGAAGAGGCCAAGGCGCTGTGGGGCGAAGATCCGCGCATCTATTCGGTGATGACCAAGAAATTCCTCGGCGACGAGCAGCGCAACGTGCGCGAACTGGTCTACGTCGAGGTCGAGTGGGTGCGGGCGCCCGATGGTCGATTCTGCCCTCGGGAAATTCCCGGCACCGAGAAGGTGATCCCGGCGGACCTGATCCTGCTCGCGATGGGCTTCGTCGGCCCGGAAAAACCGCTGCTGCAGCAGCTGGGCGTCAAGCTCGACGAGCGCGGGAACGTCTGGACCGATCAGACGCGGATGACTTCGGTTCCGGGCGTGTTCGCGGCGGGCGACATGGCGCGCGGCCAGTCGCTGGTCGTGTGGGCCATCCGCGAAGGTCGGCTTGCGGCGCAGTGCGTGGATCGTTACCTCTCCTACGGAGAGACGGTCCTGCCGCCATGACGAACGTCAAAATCTGGTCCGATTTCGTCTG
>VBLM01000131.1:998-11334 GCA_005879095.1 Deltaproteobacteria bacterium | reverse complement strand
CGATGATCTCGGCGTCTTTCAACGCCCGCGTCGTCATGATCGTGCTGTGCCAGTACGAGTTGTGATTGATGAACCCGGCAGCGGCATAACGGTGGGTTCCTTCCACGGATATGTCGTAGACGTCGGCGCGACCGTGGGTGATCTCGACGATTTCGTCTTCCCACTTCTCTTCTTTGAACCACTGACGCTGATACACGTAGTCGGTCAGCGCCTTTTGCTTTCGCGAGAGACCGAAGCCAATCTCCTTCAGGAACCGAGCAGCTGACTCTCCTTGGATGTGAATGTGCCAGCAGTCGTCCTTCTGCGGCCGCCGGCGCGAAAGAATGCCGAAGTTGAGCAGGAGCAATTGCACCTGCTCACCCATCACCTCACTCGACGTGCTCAGAATGACGCCTGCTTCTCCAGCGTATCCATCGCAGTCGAAGTAGGCGCGCAGAAATGGAGCGACCACTTCTTTTGGAGATCGAAGAATGGCGTCGGGTACTTTCTTTTGGCGGGCACTTGGCCCATGCGTCAAGCTCATTGCGTCGACGAGGAAGTCCGAGATCGTTTCGGAATGAAGTCCAACGCGATAGCGTCCATCGTCCCATCGAACGATGCAAGGAACATCAAACAGGTGCCTTGCAAGCTGCGTAAAGTGCTCGACGCATTCCTCGTCGGCGCTCGTAAGCCCAAGTTGCCGCTTCACGCGGCTGATGTGACCGTCGCCGATGAGATAACCGAGAAACGCGCCGAGATCGGGATTGACTTCCTCCGGTATCGCAACCAGTTTTCGCTTCGCCGGAAGAATCGTTCGCGCGTTCTCCTCGTCCGTGTACAGAGCCAAGGCGGCCGAGAGATCTTTCCGCGTACGTCGCCCAGCCTGCGCGCGGATGATGGTCCACACTGAAGTGCCGGCGCGATCCGCAACATCTGCCTGGGTCAGGCGCGTTGCCGGCTTCCAGTCAAGAGCGACGCGCCGCTGCGGCCACAAACCCGCACCGCCGCCGATTCGAATACGCGCCCCCATCGACAACTCGTCGAGGCGAACCCATTTGCCGGCGGCGTCAATGATCCTGTGATTGTTCGAGCCGGTGAGCTTCAATCCGCGGCGCGTACAAATCGAAATCGTTTCATGATCGCGGATGATGTTGCGATCGTAAACGCGGCGTACAGAGTCACCGTCGGAGACTCGCTTTCCGCGAGCGACCACTTCCGCCATCGGCACGAGGCCATCCGCGGAGAAGACGTAAGTATCTGCCTTTACACAGGCCCAACCTTCGTTCGCGATCTTGGTCTGCGCCTGCGGTGCGAAGTAGTACGCCTCTTCCCGAATCACGCTGAGCACGTCTGCTTCCCAGCGTTCGAGCGGCGCGTTCTCGATCAAGAATAGCAGCACGTCGCGTTCCGGCTTTTCGGGAAACTTCTTCTTCGCGTCGCGCGCTTCCTCGAGCTTCTTCCGTTCCGCGTCGAGGAATTCCTTCGGGTTGATGAAGTGCGACATGTACTCGCGCTCGGTCTTGAACCCGCGCACCTCGATCGGCTTCTCCACCTCTTCCTCGCGCGATTTGGGCGGGAAGTGGGGCGCGTGCTGGTTGATCAGGTTCTCCAGCGAGAAGCAGCGGTCGATGAACGTCTCCACCGGCTCGATGCCCACTCGATCGATGATGCGCCGAAGACGGGTGGCGTGATTCGCCATCTCGTCCATCATCTTGCGGTTGGTATGCTGGAAGGAAAAGTTGTTCTTGAAGAAGTCGACGTGCCCGTAGACGTGGGCCATCACCAGCTTCTGGTCCACGTCCATGTTGCTTTCCAGGAGATACGCGTACGACGGGTTGTTGTTGATCACCATTTCATAAATCTTCGATAACCCGTACTCGTACCCTTTCGATAGTTGCTCGTACTCCATCCCGAACCGCCAGTGCGGATACCGGTTGGGAAAGCCGCCGTAGGCGGCCACCATGTTGATCTCGTCGTAGCCGAGCACTTCGAAGATCGTCTCGTAGAAATCGAGTCCGAACTCCCGCGCGTAGCCTTCGATCTCGCGCTGGATGTCCCGCAGATGCGGCGGCAACCGCGTATCGCGATTTTCGTTCACCTAGGAGCCCTTCCCCAGGAAGTCCTTGATCGAGTTGTAAATGGCGTCCTTGTTGGCGATCTCGGAAAGCGCGACGTTCTCCACCCCGTCGAACGACTCGCGCAGGTCCTTGATGAACTGCCCGCTCCCGTACGGACTCTCCACCTGCCCGTACGCGAGCTGGTTCACTTTCGGCAGCACTTCACCTTTCAGCAAAGTGATGCAGGTGCGCGTGTCGTCCGCGCTCCAGTTGTCGCCATCCGAGAAATGGAACGGATAGATGTTCCACGACCCGGTGTCGTAATCCGCTTCCATGATCTCTTTGCAGAGTTTGTAGGCGGAAGAAATCATCGTCCCGCCCGATTCGCGGGTGTGAAAGAACGTCTCGCGATCGACCTCGCGCGCAACCGCGTCGTGGATGATGTAGCGCGTCTCCAGGCCCTTGTAGTTCGAGCGCAGCCAGGTATCGATCCAGAAGCTCTCGATGCGGACGATCTCCTTCTGCTCGTCGCCCATCGAGCCCGAGACGTCCATCATGTAGATCACCACCGCGTTCGACTGCGGCAGCTCGGTCAGCCGCCAGCTGCGATACCGCTTGTCCTCACGCACCGGCACGACGATCGGCACCCGCGGGTTGTACGTCCCCGTCGCGATGCTGCGCTTCAACGCCTGCTTGTACGTGCGCTTGAAATGGCGCAGCGACTCCGGCCCGGTCGTGTGCACGCCGGTGTACTTCACTTTCGGCGTGGTGAGGTTCTTCTTCCCCTTGTTCTGGATGCGCGGCAGCGCCAGCTCTTCACCGAGAATCTCGGCGAGCTCGTCGAGAGAGAGATCGACTTCCAGCGAGTGCTGCCCTTCACCCTGCCCCGCCTTGCCCTTGCCATCGCCTTCGACCGCTCCCGGCGCCAGCACCGTCCCGGGCGCGCCGTCGCCCTGGCCCACGCCGCCCTGCTCCTTGTGTCCATACCGGAAGTGCGGGATGTCGATCGAAGGCACCGGGATCGTGATCAGATCCTTGCCCTTCTTCCCGATCATCTCGCCCTTCTGGATGTACTTGCGCAGGTTCTCCTTGATGCGGCCGCGGATGATCTCCCGGAAGCGAGAGTGATCCTGTTTAATCTTCAGCGGCATTAGTCTTTCGCGTCTCCCCGCGCGAAGATCGAAGCCACGAAGTTCAACACATCCGTCGAGCAGATTTCGCAGTACCCGTACGATTTGATCATCCGGTCCTTGACGATGTCGATCTTCTCCTGCGTGTCCTTGTCGACCACGCTGGAGACCAGGTTCTTCAGCTTGATGCTGTCCTTCTGGTCCTCGAAGAGCTTCAGCTCCAGCGCCTTGTGCAGCCGCTCGTTGGTCCGGTAGTTGAAGGTCTTCCCCTCGATGGCCAGCGCGCCGATGTAGTTCATGATCTCGCGCCGGAAATCGTCCTTGCGCGACTCGGGGATGTCGATCTTCTCCTCGATGGCCCGCATCAGCCGCTCGTCCGGCTCCTCGTACTGGCCGGTGTACTTGTTGCGCACCTTCTCGCGCTGCGTGTACGCCTTGATGTTGTCGATGTAGTTGCCGCACAGCTTCGCGATCGCGTCCTCGTCGGCGCTGATGGCGCGCTGCACTTCGTTCTTGACGACATCTTCGTACTCGCCCTTCACGACGCTCAACAGCTCGCGGAAGCGCTTGCGCTGGTCCTCGGAAGAGATCAGCGAGTGGTGCCGCAGCCCGCCCTCCAACTCGTTCAGGACCATGAACGGATTGACGCAGCCCTCGCCCTTGTCGCTGACCAGCGCATTGGAGATCTTGTCCTGCACGTACCGCGGGCTGATCCCTTCCATGCCCTCGCGGTTGGCCTCCTTGCGCAACTCCTTGATGTTGTCCTCGGTAAAGCCCGGCAGCGTCTTGCCGTTGTAGAGCTTCAGCTTCTGCAGAAGGGTGAGGTTGTGCTTCTTCGGCTCCTCGAGCCGGGTGAGCACGCCCCACATCGCCGCCATCTCCAGCGTGTGCGGCGCGATGTGCTTCCCGCGGATCTTGTGCGAGTTGTAATCCTTCTCGTAGATCTTCACTTCCTCGTTGAGCTTGGTGATGTACGGGATGTCGATCTTCACCGTGCGGTCCCGCAGCGCCTCCATGAACTCGTTGTTTTGCAGCTTTTTATATTCAGGTTCATTCGTATGACCGATGATCACTTCGTCGATGTCGGTCTGCGGAAATTTCTTGGGCTTGATCCGGTGCTCCTGCGACGCGCCGAGCAGGTCGTAGAGGAACGCCACGTCGAGCTTCAAGACTTCGACAAATTCGATGATCCCGCGATTTGCGATGTTGAACTCGCCGTCGAAGTTGAACGCGCGCGGGTCGGAATCAGACCCGTACTCGGCGATTTTTCGATAATTGACGTCGCCGGTCAGCTCGGTCGAGTCCTGGTTCTTCTCGTCCTTGGGCTGGAAGGTGCCCACGCCGATGCGGTCCTTCTCCGAGAGCAGCAGGCGCTTCACGCGCACGTGCGACATCACCTTGGCGAAGTCGCCTTTGTACTCCGCCATCAGTTCCCGGTAGATGAGCCGCGACGCGGGGCAGAGATCGCCGGTGGTCGGAATCTTGAATCCGGCCTCCGGCGGGCAGAGATCGGCGAACACCTTCTCGCGCCAGTCCTCCGGGATCAGCAGCAGCGGATCCTCGTTCATCGGCGTCGGGAACCTTTCTTGATGAACGGCGCCGTCGATGCCCTTCTTGTCGAGTACCCAGGTGAACGTGTAGAGCGCGCCTTCCGGCGTGCGTGAGTACTCCTCGAGACCTTTCTTGAGCAAACGCACGATGGTCGACTTCGACGACCCGACCGGCCCGTGCAGCAGGATGACGCGCTTCTCCGTACCGTACCCCTGCGCCGCGCTCTTGAAGACGTTGACCAGCTTCATCAACGGCACGTCGAGCCCGTAGACCGCGTCGCGCCCGCCGTTCGGCTCGTCATGGAAGAAGTGGTACCGGATGAGCCGCTTCTTGTTGTCGATGTACTCCGTCTTCCCGTGCGACAGGATCATGTCGTAGATGCGCTGGAAGGCGGTGCGGGTGATGCGCGGGTTGTCGCGCACCATCTTGAGGTAGTCCTCGAGCGACCCCTCCCAGTGCAGCTCCTTGAAGCTGGACTTGTCCTGCAGGGCGGCAATGCGGGAGATGAGGTTCAAGTCTCCGGCCTCACGGAAAGTTTGCATGCACATCCCCTCTGGCGCCAAGGCGCCTCATCTACGAACGTAGCGCCCGGTGATTGGCAAATGCAAATTCCCAGCGAAAACGCCTGCCGTTCGGCCTACATTCCGGTTGGCAGCGGAGGGCGGCCGTGCCAGTGTGCGCCCGCCTGGAAGAGTGCATAAGAGGTCCGTCCGGCATGCATAAGTACATCGCCCTCCTGGCGCAGTCGGCGACGTGCAAGCGCAAGTGAAGCGCGTACTGCTCATTGCCGCAGCCGTCCGGCTCCTGCCGCTGTTTTTCGGCAACGAGCATTACGGCGATGCATCGGTGCGCATCGAGATCGCGCAGCGGTGGGCCCAACACCCACATCTCTGGCACGGCTTTCTCGAGACCTGGCAGTACGGCCCGCTGCACCTCACGCTGATCGGCGCGCTGATCAGGCTGCTGGGCGACCGAGTGGCTGCCGCCCGGCTCCTCGCGCTGGCGTCCGGCCTCTTGTGCGTCTGGCTGCTGTACGTGCTGGCGGAGCGCGAGCGGGGGCCGCAGGCGGCGTTCGTCGCGGCGCTCGGCCTCTCGCTTTCGCCGCTGCACATCCAGGCGTCGACCACGGGCGCATCGGAGGCGGTCTTTCTCGCCTTCCTGCTCGGCGCGCTGCTCTGCACGCTCGACGATCGGATCGTGGCGGCAGCGGTGCTGCTCGGCGCGGCGGGGCTCGTCCGCTACGACGGCTGGATGTACCTGCCGCTGTTCGGCGCGCTCTCGTATGTGCGTAAGCGCGATGCGATCCGCGCGCTGGCTCTGGTCGCCCTGAGTGCCATCCCGGCGTTCTTCTGGCTGTGGCTCAACGCGCGCTACACCGGCGACGCGCTCGCGCCGCTGCGCTGGATCGATCGCGATCACCGCCAGCTCGCCGACATGGCCCTGCGCTGGTTCGGGCAGCTCCAGTGGCGCGCGTACGGACTCGTCTACTGGCCGCTCGCGGTCTGCTGCATCGCGTCACCGCTTCTCGGCGCTGCGGCGCTGTGGGGCTCGGCGCGCACTCTTCTCCGGAGGCTGCCCGGATGGGACATCGTCGCGCTGGCGTGGCTGCCGGGCGCGTATCTCACCTTCCGGACTGCCGTGCTCGCCGACTTCCGCCCGATGGCGCGCTTCGCGATGGTGGCGGCGGCGCTCTCCCTCGTCTTCGCCGACGACGTCATCCGCGCGCCTTGGCTGCGGCGCGCGTGCATCGCGGTCCTGATCGCCACGCCGCTCGCGCTGGCCGCGGCGTCGTGGCGGCGGGACGGCGCGCTGGCCGAGTGGGCGCGGCCGCTCTCGCCGATCGGCTCGCTGCCGCCGGGGATCGCCGACGCGGCGAAGTTCGTGCGCAGCAACGCGCGTCCGGACGACGTGATCCTGCTCGACACCGTCTGGGACTACCTCGACATCCCGCTCGCCTTCGCCGCGAATCTTCCCGAGTCGCAGTGGATCCGCAAAGGCTGGCGCGACGACTTCGAGCCGCTCCTCGCGCGCGAGACGCCGACGATGGCGGTGCTCATCTACCAGGGCGAGCTGGGCGACTACACGCAGGATCGATTCGACTTCCGCGCCCTGCGCTTCTGCCTCGAAAAGCGCTTCGTCTATGCGAGCGTCTATCGGCGCTGCAACTAGTTGTCGACGTCGTCGTATTCGTTGTACGGCGTCCCCGCCGGCACCGTCGTCCCGAGGCCGAGGCAACTTCTCTCGGCAGCGCGGTCCGCGGTGGAGATGGTCCAAACGTCGAGCTGCAGGTCCTCGTCGAGCTGTCCCTGCGCTCCGCCCACGAAGAGCGGCGCGGCCGCGCCGCCGAAAGCGCCCGGATCGCAAAGATAAGCCCCCGAAACGAACTGTCCGCTGACGGCGTATTTGAAGACGTCGACGGCGATACCGTCCCGGCCCGGGGTAGGGTCGGCCACCGTGCCCGTGCGCTGCTCGAGATTGGCCTGCGAGTTGCCGAGCGCGTTGTACTGATAGCGATTGCCCCGCACCGGCTCGAATCCAACCTTGCCGACGTCGGTGCTGAAGATGTCCTTCTCCTGGCGGTACGCCATCTCGGCCGTCCAGAGCGCCTTGAGATTCGCCTTCGCCTCGCTCTGTTTCGAGCGCGCCTGGAACTTGAGGAACGTCGGAATGGTCACGAACGCGATGAGACCGACGATGATCTGGAGCAGGAACAAATCGAAAAAGGTGAATCCGCGGTTTCGCTTCATAGGTCCCCCGTCCTAGGACCTTCATCCTACGCCGAACGGCCCGGTCAACGCGAGGTCAGCCGCGGTGCTTGCGGAAGTACTGGACCTGGAACTTCTGCACATTCGCGTTGTGGCACTTGAGATCCGGGCAGAAAACCGTGGTGCCGTCGTTGCGCGAGACGAAATAGAGGTCCCTGCACTCCATCGGATGAAGCGCCGCGTCAAGCGCGGCCGCGCCCGGATTCGCGATCGGTCCCGGCGGCAAACCCTTGATTACATACGTGTTGTACGGATGCTGCAGCGAGAGGTCCTTCTTGTGGATGTTGCCGTCCCACTTGAAGTCATTGGCGAGCAGCAGCGCATAGATCACCGTCGGATCGGAACACGCACGAGACGTGCGCGCGCTCGTGCGAGACGCCGGTCTCCTTCTCTACGATCGACGCGAGCGTCACCGCCTGCTGCTCGTCGAGCCTGATCTCCGGCAACCGCTGCGACTGCGCCTCCTGCCAGGCGCGCTGGAACCGGGCGATCATCGTCTGCGCGATTCCGGCGCACCCGATGCTGCGCGGAAGCGAATACGTATCGGGGAAGAGGTATCCCTCGAGCGACGGGCCCGGCACGCCGAAACGTTTCGGCGACGCGGGATCGCGCGCGATGGCGAGAAGGTCGTGCGCGGAGCAGAGCCCGCTCTGCCCGATGATCGCGGCCGCCTCGTCGACGCGCAGGCCCTCGGGAATGGTGAACTTGTAGAGCTTCACCTCGCCGCGGATCAGCTTGCCGAGCACTTCGTCGGGAAGCAGCGGGCCGTCGAATTCGTACTCGCCCGCTTTCGCCTGTTTGCCGCGGCGGAAGAAATGCAGGTGGGTATAAAAACGGTCCGCGTCGGAAACGATGCGCGCGTCGGCGAGCAGTTTTGCCAGCGCGTGCGGCCCGCTGCCCGGCGGAACCACCACCGTCCGGCCGCCCTCGCCGAACGGCGTCGCCGCGAAGGTCCGCTCGTCGTTCAGCCTCCAGGCGGCGAACGCGAGCCCGCCGAGGATGACCACTGCGAAGAGCCAGAGAATGGCGCGCTTCATCGCCCCGCGATGCTAGCCGAGATTCGTTTCCAGCGCCGCCAACTCTTCCTGCTTGTGCTCCCAGCGGGCGTACAACTCTTCGAGCTTTTTCGAGGAGTCCTGGTACGTCTTCACGATCGGCGTGGATCGCGCCGGATCGGCGAACAGCGCCGCATCCGCGAGCTGGGCCTCGGCCTCGTTCTTCGTCTTCTCCAATTCCGCGATGCGCTGCTCCAGCTCGGCGATCGCGCGTTTGGTCGGTCCCAGCGCCTTCTCCCGCTGCTCGCGCTCGAGCGCCCGTTCCCGCCGCGCTTGCGCGCCCTGCGAGCCGGCCGAGCCGCGTTCCGCCGGCATCGGCCCCTCGGGCTTTCTCCGCGCCGCCCAGTCGTCGAGATCGCCGGGCTGCGCGTCGATCCGCCCGTCGCGCACTTCCCACACCTGCGTGGCGAGGCCGTTGACGAAGCTGCGGTTGTGCGAGACGAACAGCAGCGTGCCTTCGTAGCGGGTGAGCGCGTCGATCAGCGCTTCCGAGCTGTCGAGATCGAGGTGGTTGGTCGGCTCGTCCATGAGGAGAAAATTCGACGGCACCACCAGCAGCCCGGCCAGCGCGACCCGCGCGCGCTCGCCGCCGGAGAGCACGCCGATGCGCTTGTCGACCTCGTCTCCCGAGAAGAGGAACGAGCCGAGCACGCCCCGCACCCGGCTCTGCGGCTCGGTCGGCACCAGCGAATGTACTTCCTGTAAAATTGTCTTTTCCGGATCGAGCCGCTCGGTGTGGTGCTGCGCGAAGTATCCGGTGACGACATTGTGGCCCGGCGTCACGCTCCCGGAATCCGGCTCGATCTCCTGCGCCAGCAGCTTGAGCAGTGTGGTCTTCCCTGCGCCGTTCAACCCGATCACGGCGATCCGATCGCCGCGGAGGATCTGTCCCGACAGCTCTCGGTAGATCGTTTTGTCGCCGTACGATTTGGAAACGCCCTCCAGCCGCGCCACTTCGCGACCCGAGCGCGGCGCTTCGGGAAAGCGGAACCGCACCGTGGCGCGCTCTTCGCGGACCTCGACGACCGCTTCCTTTTCGAGCAGCTTGATCCGGCTCTGCACCTGCCGCGCCTTGGTCGCCTTGGCCCGGAACCGATCGATGAAGGCCTGCATCTGCGCGCGCCGGCGCTGCTGCTTTTCCGCCTGCGCCTGCAGCTGCTCTTCTTCGGCGGCGCGCAGCTCCAGGTACCGCTCGTAGTTGCCGGCGTAGCTGCGCAGTCCTTCGACCTCGAAGGAGAGAACGCGATCGATCTGGCGATCGAGAAACTCGCGATCGTGCGAGACGAGCAGCAGCGCCTTGCGCGATCGGCGCAGAAACGAATCGAACCATTCCAGCGTCGGGACGTCGAGATGGTTGGTCGGCTCGTCGAGCAGCAGCAATTCCGGATCCTGCAGCAGGAGAGCGGCGAGCGCCGCGCGCATCTTCCAGCCGCCGGACAACTCCGCCGCCGGCCGCGCAAACGACTCCTGCGAAAAGCCGAGGCCGCTCAGGATCTCCTCGGCGCGATGGCGGCCATAGAGCTCCTCGTGGTGCGCCAGCTCCTCGTGCAATTCGGCCAGCTCGCCGCCCAGCTCGACCTGCTCCGCTTCGCTCGCCGCCTGCGCCAGCGCCGCGTCGACCGACGCCAGCCGCGATTCGAGCCAGCTCCGCCCCGGCACGCTCGCCAGCACGCCGTCGATCAACGAGCCCGGCGGCAGCTCCGACAATTCCTTCGGCAGGTAGCTGGCGCGCGCACGGCGAACGAGCTGGACCGAGCCGGAATCAGGCTCGACGCGGCCGGCGAGAATTTTCATCAACG
>VBLM01000131.1:0-942 GCA_005879095.1 Deltaproteobacteria bacterium | reverse complement strand
ACATCGCTAATGGCCTGCGCGCAGGTTTCGGTACAGGTACACGGTATACGCGGCCGCGAGCGGAATGCCGATCGCCCACCAGCCGAGCCCGACGCGCAGACCGTGCGCGCCCGGCGCGGCGGTGTACGCGATCACGTCGTAGCGCGCGTCGATGGTCGAGGGCAGAAGCACGGGGAACAATCCCGCCGCGGTGGCTCCGAGCGTGCCGGCGAGGAACGCGGCCGAGGCGAGGAAACCGCGGCGATCGTGCAGGCGGAGCGCGCCGGCCAGGCCGACCAGGGCGAGCAACGCCATCGGCCACGACCACGGCCGCGAGAGAAGCGCGGTGTAAAGCGAGGGACGCACCAGCGACGTCGCCGCGATGCACACGAGCCCGCCGGCGGCGACGGCGATCCAGAGCGTGCGGGCGGCGCGGATCGACCGCTCACGCACGATGCCCTCGGTCCGCCAGCAGAGGTACGACGCGCCGTGCGCGCTCAGCGCCGCCAGCGAAAAGACGCCGAGCAAGAGCGTGTACCAGTCGAGCACGCCGGCCTCGCCGCGGACGCGGAAGTTGGTGAACCATGGCGCCATGAAGCTGCCTTCGGCGTCGAGCGGAACGCCGCGCAGCACGTTGCCCAGCGCCGCGCCGAGGACGACCGCCATCGACGCGCTGGAGAATGCCAGCGCGCCGTCCCAGAACGTGCGCCACAGGCCGTCCTCGAGGTGCGAGCGCAACTCGATGGAAAGACCGCGGATGACGAGCAGCCAGAGGACGAGCATCAGCGGCAAGTAGAAGCCCGAGAAGCCGGCCGCGTAGGCCTGCGGGAAGGCGAAGAAGAGCAAGCCCGCCCCGGCGATCAGCCACACCTCATTCGCGTCCCACACCGGGCCGATGGCGCCGATCACCTGGCGCCGCTCCTCATCGGTCCGCGCGACGATGAGGTGCAGCGCGCCGGCGCC
>VBLM01000718.1 GCA_005879095.1 Deltaproteobacteria bacterium | reverse complement strand
ATCGGATCCAGATCCTCGGCTTCACCGACTCGACCGGTTCGGAGGCATTCAACGACGAGCTGTCGAAGAACCGCGCGGAGGCGGTGCGCAAGGTGCTCGTTTCGCGCGGACTCGGCGAGAAGCAGGCGGTCGCGATCGGGATGGGCGAGCAGAGCCCGGTCGCTCCCAACGATACGGTCGAGGGACGGTCGAAAAACCGCCGCGTCGAGCTGCACATCGCGGTCGCGAAATAACGCGCCGCGACGAGTTTAGCAGGTAGGTCTGACATCGATCCCGGCCGCTCTGGGCGCGGTCGGGATCGATTTTGACCCCTTGCACCTGAACGCATGTTTAGCTAGATCGAGGGTATGGCTTTCGCCGCCCGGAGCGAGCTTCTCGACCAGATGCTGCGCGACGGACAGTTGCGCCGCGCGCCGGCCCTTTCGCCTCGGGCGCCGCGGCCGCTGCCGACCGGAATCGCCGCGCTCGATGCTGCGCTGGGCGGCGGCCTCGCCCGCGGACAGCTGCACGAGGTCATCGGCCCGCCCGGCGCCGGCGGCACCGCGCTCCTGCGCGCGGCGCTCGCCGCGGCCACTTCCGCCGGCGAGGTGTGCGCGCTGATCGATCCGGGCAGCTCGTTCGATCCCGCTCGCGGCATCGATCTCGACCGCTTGCTCTGGGTCCGTCCGCGCGATCCGGTGCAGGCGCTGCGCGCGGCGGAGATCGCGCTGGAGGCGCGCTTCGCGCTGGTCGCGCTCGACCTGGGCGACGTCTGCGTGCTGCCGCCGCCGCGGCGGCCGAAGGGCGTGATCGAAGTCGTGCGGTTCGAGAAGCGCACGGCGTCGCCCGGCGCCTCGCCGTGGGCCCGGCTTGCGCGCAGGGCGGAGAAACACGGCGGCGCGCTGCTCCTGCTCGCGAGGGCGCCGCAGGCGGGGACGTTCGCGGCCGCCACCATCGAGCTCGAGCGCGGGCGCGCGCAGTGGGAAGGCCGCCAGGGCGCGCCGGGACGCTTTCTGCGCGGCGCGCTCGCGGTCGGCGCGGTCTCGCGGCACAAGCGGATGCCGCCGTCGCCGCCGCTGCCGTTGGCGCTGCCGCTTCTGCCGAAGTGACGTGTGATGATCGCCTGCCTTTCCATACCCGAGCTCTCGCTCATCGCCGCGCTGCGGACCGAGCCGCAGCTGGCCGCGCAGCCGATGGCGGTCGTGCAGGCCGGCCGCGATCTGGGCGCCCGCGCCCACGTCCTCGGCGCCACGCCGTCCGCGCACGGCGTCTCCCCCGGGCAGACGCTGGCCGAAGCCCGCGCCATCTGTCCCGGGTTGCAGACCCGGCAGGCATCGGTCGAGCGCGAACGGGCGGCGGCGCAGGCGGCGCGCGAAGCGGCGACGGCGGTTTCACCGCGAGTGGAAGAGGCGGGGCCGGGGCTCCTGTATCTCGACGTGTCCGGCCTCGAGACGTTGATCGGCGATGCCCGCGCCGTCGCGCGCGAGCTGACTGCGGCCGCGGAGCGCGTCGGGCTGCGGGCGGCGGTCGGCGTGGCACAGAGCAAGTCGGTGGCGCGGCTCGCGGCCCGCGCGGCAGAGGCCGATCTCTCGCTGGAGCCGACGCGCTGGGGCGTGGGCGGCGGCGCATTCAAGGTCGTGCTTGCCGGCGAGCAGCGCGAGTTCCTCGCCGCGCTGCCGCTGGAGGCGCTCGAGATCCCGGCCGAGCTGTACGAATCGCTGCGCCGCTTCGGGCTGCACTCGCTGGGCGACGTCGCCCGGCTGCCGGCGGGACCGCTGGCGGCGCGGCTCGGGACGGACGCATCGGCGCTGCTGCGGCTCGCGCACGGCCAGGACGTCTCGCCGCTCACGCCGCGTGCCGAGCCGGATCTGTTCGAGGAAGGGGAGGAGCTGGAGTGGGACGCCTCCTCGATCGAGCCGCTGCTCTTCGTCTGGAAAGGGCTCCTCGATCGGCTGACGCAGCGGCTTTCGGCGCGCGGGCTGATGGCGCGCGAGATCTACCTGCAGCTCAGGCTCGCCGACGCGTCGTGGGACGAGCGCGCG
Source organism: Deltaproteobacteria bacterium (assembly GCA_005879095.1). Lineage (GTDB taxonomy): Bacteria > Myxococcota > Myxococcia > Myxococcales > 40CM-4-68-19 > 40CM-4-68-19. Next base: position 4,260 of record VBLM01000718.1, on the reverse strand, counting down.
CTCGATCTGGCTGCGCCCACCCGCGAGGCGCCGTCGCTGTTGCAGCTCTTGCGGCTCTCGGTCGAGTCGCGGCCGCCGCCGGCCGGTGTCCGCGCGGTGCGGCTTTCGGCGGCGCCGACGCGCGAAGTGCTGGAGCAGATGGCGCTGTTCGGCCCGCGCGGCGCCAGCCCGACGCAGCTGGCGGCGGCGGTGGCGCGCCTCTCGGCGCTGGTCGGGCCCGAGCGGGTGGGGCGGCCGCTGCCGGCCGATCGCTGGGAGCCGTTCGCGCTCGGCTTGGCCAAGTTTGCGCCGCCGCCTCACCAGTTGGGTTCGTTGCCGGCTGATTCCGAGCTGTCGCTCGCGGCGCGCGCGCTGCGGCCGCCGCGGACGGCCGAAGTGCGCTGCGACGATCGCGGCTCGCCGCTCCTCGTCATCGGCGAGGGCGCGTTGGGCGGGCGGGTGGTGGCGAGCGCGGGGCCATGGCGGACGGTGGCGGAATGGTGGACGGACGCGCCGGTCGCGATCGACTCGTACGACCTGGAGCTGGCGGGCGGGCTGTTGATTCGCGCCTCGAAGGAACTCGCGACTGAGTCGTGGCGAATCGAGGCGGTCTATGACTGAAAGCAACGGCAAAATCTCACCGCGGAGGCGCGGAGAGCGCAGAGGTTCGCGGAGTATTTTTTTAAAAAAAAAATTTTTCTCCGCGCTCTCTGCGCCTCCGCGGTGCGCTGTTGCTTTTGCTTTTGAGGTGGCGGCGTGAAGCGGCCGTCGCGAGAGGAGCGGCGCAAGCTGGCGAAGCGCGAGATCGGCCGTGGCGACCCGCGCAAGTCGCACGAGGATTGTCCGATCCAGGCCGCCATCGACGCGCGGCGGGCGCCCGAGGTCGAGCTCTCGCCGTTTCCGGAGGACGACCTGGTCGAGACGCCGGCGCCGCGGCCCTCGCTGGTGCCGTTCGGGGAAGGCGGGATGCACGAGTCGGGGCTGCGCGATCTGAGCGCGCCCGCGTCCAACGAAAAAATCTCTACCCTCTACGTAAGGGGCTCCCGTGCCCCACCCAGGAACATCATATCACGCGGGTCTGACATTTCCTGTGATTACACGGAGTTACACACTCGATCGGCTTTTTCCTTCCTGCGCGCCACCGCCCTCCCCGAAGACCTCGCCGCCGCCGCAGCCGCCGCCGGCCACGCCACGTTCGGCATCGCCGACGTCGGCGGTCTCTACGGTGCGGCGCGCTTCCACACCAGCGCCCGCCGCGAGGGCGTCCGCCCGCTGGTCGGCGCCGAGCTCGACGTCGAGGGCGGCGGCCGCGTCGCGCTCCTGTGTGAAGACCGCCGCGGCTACAAGAACCTCTGCCGCCTCTTGACGCTCGGACACCAAAAAACCGCCTCGAAAGAAGAATGCCGCGTCGAGCCGGCGCAGCTCGCCGAATTCCGCCAGGGGCTCGTCGCGCTCAGCGAAGGAACTCCACAAGATTTGGTGCTTCTCGCCCAGCACCTCGGCACCGACCGGCTCTACGCGGAAGTGCAGCGCCACCTCGATCCCGAGGAAGAGCGCGAAAACCGCCGCCGCATCGATGCCGCCCGCGCGCGGGGCCTGCGGACGGTCGCCGGGGGCGGCGTCCGCCACACCGGCCCGCAGGGAAAGCCGCTCTTCGACGCGCTCAGCTGCATCCGCTTGAAAACCACGCTCGATGAAGCCGGCCGGCTGCTCTCGCGCAATGCCGAGCGCCACGTCCGCCCGCCGCGGGAGATGGCCGCGCTGTTCCGCGATCTGCCCGACGCCGTCACGGCCACGCGCGAGATCGCCGAGCGCTGCGCGTTCACGCTCGACGACCTCGGCTACGAGCTGCCCGAACCGCAGTTCCTCCACGCCGAATCGCTCGACGGCGAGCTGTGGCATCGGACCATGATCGGCGCGCGCGACCGCTATGAGGGCCCGTCGAGCCCCCGCTGGCCGAAAGCGATCCAGCAGCTCGAACGGGAGCTGGCGCTGATCGCGAAGCTCGGCCTCGCCGGGTATTTCCTCATCGTCCACGACATCGTCCTCTTCTGCGAGGAGAACCGCATCCTCGCCCAGGGCCGCGGCTCGGCCGCCAACAGCGCGGTCTGTTACGCGCTGCGCATCACGGCGGTCGATCCGGTCGGGATGGGTCTCCTCTTCGAGCGCTTCCTTTCCGAGGAGCGCACCGATTCGACCGGGCACAAGGCGTGGCCCGACATCGATCTCGACCTGCCCAGCGGAGACCAGCGTGAGAAAGTCATCCAGCACGTCTACCAGCGCTACGGCGCGGCGGGCGCGGCGATGACCGCGAACGTGATCACCTATCGCGCGCGATCGGCCTCGCGCGAGATGGGAAAAGTCCTCGGTTTGCCACAAGAAGAGCTGGATCGGCTGGCGAAGCTCTTGCCGCAGTTCGAGTTCACCAGCGATTTCGATTCCTTGACCAACCGGGCGCGCGAAGCGGGCCTCGCCGTGCAGGACCGCCGCGTCGGGCTCTACCTGCAACTCTGCCAGCAGATCGCCGGCCTGCCGCGCCATCTCGGCCAGCACTCGGGCGGAATGATCATCGCCCGCGGACGGCTGGACGAGATCGTGCCGATCGAGCCGGCGTCGATGCCCGGCCGCGCCGTCGTGCAGTGGGACAAGGACGACTGCGCCGACCTCGGCATCATCAAGATCGATCTGCTCGGCCTGGGCATGATGGCGGTGCTCGAGCAGGCGATTCCGCTGGTTCAATCGCATGAAGGTGTCGCGCTCGATCTCGCGCAATTGCCACCAGACGACCCGGGTGTGTATCGGTTGCTGCAAGAGGCTGACACGGTCGGCGTCTTCCAGGTCGAGTCGCGCGCGCAGATGGCGACGCTGCCGCGGATGCACCCGACGCACTTCTACGACATCGTCGTCGAGGTCGCGATCATCCGGCCGGGACCCATCGTCGGACAGATGGTCAACCCGTACCTCGAGCGGCGGGCGGGCCGGCAGAAGGTGACGTACGCGCATCCGTCGCTCGAGCCGGTACTGGAGCGGACGCTCGGGGTGCCGCTCTTCCAGGAACAGTTGATGCGCATCGCGATGGCGGCGGCGAACTTCACCGGCGGTGAAGCCGACGAGCTGCGCCGGGCGATGGGGAACAAGCGCAGCATGGAGCGGATGAAGCGCATCGAGGACCGGCTGCGCTCCGGGATGACGGCGAACGGCATCGCTTTGAAAGCGCAGGACGAGATTGTGCAGGGGATCACGTCGTTTGCGCTGTACGGATTTCCCGAGAGCCACGCGGCGTCGTTCGCGCTGCTGGTCTACGCCAGCGCGTTTTTGAAAGTGCACCACCCGCATGCGTTCTACGCGGCGATGCTCAACTGCTGGCCGATGGGCTTCTACAGTCCGGCCACGCTGGTGAAGGACGCGCAGCGGCGGGGCGTGCGGGTCAAGGCCATCGACGTCGCGCGCAGCGACTGGCTGTGCACGCTCGAGCGGCCGGGGCCGGAGGAAGAACTGTCGCTGCGGCTCGGCCTGCGGTATGCGCGCGGACTGCGGGAAGTCGTCGGGAAGCGGCTGGTGGACGAGCGCGCGCGGGCGCCGTTCGCGTCGATCGCCGACCTGGCGGCGCGAGTTTCGCTGCGGCGGGACGAGCTGACGGGGCTGGCCGAGATCGGCGCGCTGGCCTCGATTCCGGCGCGCCCCGGCGGACCGCCACCGACGCGCCGGGCCGCGCTGTGGCAGGCGGAAGCCGCTTCCCGCCGCGGCACCGGTCTGTTCGCCCGCATCGAGCCGCGGGAAGACGCCGCCGCCGGAGCGGGGGGCGCGGAACCTTTTCCACCGATGGTCATACTGCCGCAAGCGGCGCGGCCGAATCTGCCGGACAGCGCGCCGATGTCGGACCCCCTCGGCAGTATGGCAACTGGTGGAACAGGTCTCGCGCCCCACGAAAAGCCGCTCGCCCACGTCAATGCGCATCCGCGGGTGCATGCGATCGCCGCGCTACGCGCGTTCGCCGAGGAAACGGCCGGTGAACAGCGTTCACCGGGCTCCTCTGAAGAAGTGAACACCGTTCACCAGCGCGCCCGCAGCCCCCTCCCCGAGATGGACCTGCGCGAGCGCATCGCCGCCGACCTGCGCGGCACCGGCATGACCGTCGGCCCGCATCCGGTCGCGCTCGAGCGCGCGCGCCTGAAAGCGCTCGGCGTCCACGCCGCCGGCGAGCTGCGCGACCTGCGCCGCGGTTCGCGCGTCCGGACCGGCGGCCTGTGCATCGTCCGCCAGCGCCCCGGCACCGCCAAA
>VBLM01000130.1 GCA_005879095.1 Deltaproteobacteria bacterium | reverse complement strand
GTTGGGGCGCGTCGATCCCCTCGCCGCCGCAGAGCAGGCTCGCGAAGGGGCTGCCGTTGGCCCTCATGTTCTTGCAGTCCTGCGTGGAGCAGCCCGCGCCCGCGAAGAGGCCGATGGCTGCGCCGGCGCCGAGCGCGGCTGTGACTGAACGGTAAGGTGGCATGTCAACCCACAGTGTACCGGAGGGTCTTCGGTGGCCGAAATCGGACAGGTGACGCTGCGGTGTGCTATCTGCGGCGGCTCATGCCCGAGGCCGCTTCGGATAAGCCTTTCGGCGCAGGGACGGCATTCGGCGCGTATGCCGCCCTGCTCTTCGGCATGCTGGTGATCGGCGCGCCGGCGCAGCAGCACGGGATCGTGCTCGGCCTCTGGCTGACGGAGGGGCTGGCCATCGCCCTGCCCGCCGTCTTCGCTCTGTCGCTCGCCGGCGTTCGGTTCGGACCGTACCTCGGTCTGCGACGGGTGACGGGGTGGCAGGCGGTGATCGCGGCGGTCGTGGCGGCGGCGAACCAGCCGATCGTGTCGTTTCTCACCTGGGGAGAGCGGCTCGTCCTGCCGGCGCGGCTGGTGGCCGATTTCGACGCCAAGCAGCGGATGCTCGACGCGGTCTTCGCCGCCAACGCCTGGCCGATGACGATCACCGTCGTCCTGGCGGCGCCGCTCGGAGAAGAGCTGTTTTTCCGCGGGTTTGCGTTGCCGGCCCTGCGGCGGAGCTGGGGCGTGCTAACGGCCGTGCTGGTGAGCGGGGCGCTCTTCTCGCTGCTCCACATGGACCCGGTCGGATTTCTCGGGCTGATGGAGATCGGCATCCTGCTGGCGGCGCTGCGCTGGTGGACCGGCTCGCTCTGGGCGGCGGTGATCGGGCACGCGGTGAACAACGGGATCGCCGGCGGCGCGTTCCTGATCGGCTGGGAAGATCCGGAACTGCCGCCGCCGGTCTGGGTCCTCGCGCTCGGCGCGGTGCTGCTCGTCGCCGGCGTGATCGCGCTCGTCCGCGTGCTGCGCAAGCCGACGCCCGCCGAGCCTGTCGTCGACCGGCGCACTCCGCGCTGGGGCGCGGCCGGGGCACTGGCGGTGGTCTGGATCGCGTCGGTGGTGGTCGGCCTGAGCTCGTTCCGCCGCTAAAGCTTCTTCAGCTTGCTCACTTTCAGCTGCGGGCCGGCCATGCCGATGCCGAATCCGCTCTCGTCGAGCAGACCCTCGACTTCCACGCTCGCCCCGCTCTTGGCGTCGATGCGGCCGAGCAGCGTGTAGCGCTTTCCGTCCTCGGCCTTGAGCTGCCAGAAGCCGCCCTCGAGGTCGCGAAATTCAAGGGTTCCGCGCACTTTCATCGCAGCGGCTCCCGTGCCAGCAGCCCGCGGCCGACGACCCAGGCGACGATCGCGCTGGCGAGCAGCCAGAACGGCGCCATCAACACCGGCATGTAGGGCAGATCGATGGTCCGCCAGAGGGCCGCATGAAGCAGCACGCCGGCCCAGCCGAACGCCAGACCCGCCGCGAGCCAGCGTTTGTTCAGCGCCCGCGCCGGCAACGCGATGGCGAACGGCACCAGGGCGCTCCAGCCGATGTATCCCGCGGCAGCCGGCAGGAACCGCGAAGCCCACGCAGCCGGCGGCAGCGCGAGGAAGCTCAGGAAGTGCAGTCGCTCCGCGCCGAGCGGCGCCAGCATCGCCACCGCGCCGGCGCCCAGGCCGAGACCCGCCCAGAACAGGCCCGCCGGCTTCTCGCTCGTCTTGAGTTGCCCGATGGCGCGCGCGTGCTTCAGCGCGAAAAGCGCGCCTCCGATGGCGAACGCGAGGCGCCACAACGTCCACCACACCGTCTCCGTGCGAACGGCCGCGGCCGCGTCCAGCAGTCCGGCGCCGTACTTGTCCTTGTCGCCGGCGCTGCTCGCGGTACTGGTCAACAGTCGCTCGACAGCACCGGGAGCCGACACGCCGAGCGACATCACCAGCGCGGCCGCACCGGCGACGTGCGGCGTGGCCATGCTGGTGCCTTGGAACCAGAGGTAGGCGGGCTGGCCATCCCGATCGATGGTTTCCTGCAGCACACCGGCTTCTTCGCCCTGCGACTTGTCGCCGCCGGGGGCCGCGATGGCCACTTCGCGCCCGTACGAGCTGTACGGCGCGAGCTTACCCTGCGGCCCGACCGCGCTCACCGCGAAGGCGCCTTCGTAGGCCGCCGGATACGACACACCCGGCCCGCCGCCGTTGCCGGCCGCGCAGACCACGATCGCGCCCTTGCGGCGCGCGTAAGCGACCGCCGATTCCATCGCCAGCGATCGGCCGCCGCCGCCGAGCGAGAGGTTGAGAACCCGCGCGCCGTGATCGACCGCGAAGCGGATGCCCTCGGCGATGTCGTGCGAGGTGCCGCCGCCGAACGCCGACAGGACCTTGATCGGCATCAGCTTCGCGTCCGGCGCCATCCCCGCGACACCCTTACCGTTTCCGGTGCTCTGCGCGATGGTCCCGGCGACGTGCGTGCCATGGCCGTGGTCGTCGCGCGCGTCGTCGTTGCGGCCGACGAAATTGTGTCCCTTGACGATGCGCGCCGGATCGAGGTCGTCGACCGGGAAGATGCCGGTATCGATGACGGCGACCGTGACGCCCTCGCCGCGCGCCGCGTCCCACGCGCTGGGCGCGCCGGCGGCCTTCAGGTGCCACTGCTTGGAGAAGTCCGGGTCGTTGGGGAGCCAGAGCGCCTGGTACTTCACGACTGGTTCCGCCCAGACGACGTCCTCACGGGCCCGCAGCGTCGCAAGCGTGGCAGCCTCGTCGGCCGGATCGACCTGCAGTTCGACGTCGTACTCCGGGCTCAGGGCGTCGCCCCAGAGATCGTCCTCGACCTGCTCTTGATCGATGACCGTCCCCGGCAGCGGCCCGGGCGCGCGCAGCTCGACGTCGATCAGACCGGGCACCGAGTCTTCGCTGATGTCGATGACCGGCGCCGGCCGCCGCGAGCAGGCGACCAGGGCAAGCGCGATCAACGGCCATTTCGTCATGCGCAGGAGCATAGCGAGACCCTCTGACATACGCGAACGTCCCGCCGTTATTTCGGATCTGTATCGAGCTCGAGGACCTCGTCGGGAGGCCCTTCCTCGAGCTCCAGGTCGCGATGTTCAGGGGCGTCTTCGTCGGGCGGGTCGGGCGGGGCCACGTACTCCGGGCGGTCACCCCGGAGCCAGGTGGCGACGGCCTTGCCCATCTCGGTCAGGCCGCGGCCGAAGAAGTGGTCGGCGTGCGGAATCACTTCGATTTTCGCTTGCTCGGGGAGCTGCAAGGCGGCCCGATCGCAGTACGCGTCCTGGTGCGCGCAGACCACGAGGAGCGGTTTCCGCAGATTCCCAAGTCCGCCGAAGTCGGCGAGCCTGTTCGGCGGCGCGACGAGGACGACGTGCGAGAACCGCCTGTCGCCGGCTGCTTCGAGCACGACCTTGGCGCCGAAGCTGTACCCGACCGCGCACGCCAAAGGCATGCGGGTGGTCGCGAGGAGCTGATCGGTGATTTTGTACAAATCTTCCACTTCGTCGGAGACGTCGCCGATCTGCATGCTGCCGGCCTCGTGGCGCGACTCGCCCCGAGAGGCGCCGATGCCCCGGTAGTCGAAGCGCATCGTCGGATGGCCGGCGCGCGTCAGCGCCCAGGCCAGCTCGGCGATGACCGGCGCGATCATGCTGCCGCCGACCGCCGGGTGCGGCGAGGCGATGGCGCACGGCGGCTCGCGCTTGCCGCGGTGATAGAGCGCGTCGAGGTCCCCGACGACGACGCTGCGCTCGAGATATTGGCCAGCGAGGACCATCGCTTCAGTCTTTCCGAAAGACAAAGAATTTCAGGTACCTGCCTTCGGGAAACGAGAGCAGCACCGGATGATCGGGCGGCTGGCGGCGCTCTTCCAGCAGCGTCAGATCGGTGTGCGTCTTGGCGCACGCTTCGCGGATGGCCCCGACGAATTCCTCCGGCGAGACTCGCGCCGAGCACGATGCGGTGGCCAGAATGCCGCCGGGCCCGAGCACGCCGAGCGCCGCGCGGTGCAGCGAGGCGTAGCCGTCGAGTGCGGCGGGCACGGCTTTCTGCGTCTTCGCGAACGCGGGCGGGTCGAGAATGATCAGATCGAAGCGCTCCTTCTCGTCGCGCAGGTACTGGAGCACGTCGGCGGTGACGAAGCCGTGCTCGTCGGGCGCAAGCCCGTTCAACTCGAAGTTTTTTCGAGCGAGCTGGATCGCGGCGGCGTCGCGATCGACCGAGATCACCTTGCGCGCTCCGCCGAGGGCGGCGCTGACCGAGAAGCCGCCGCTGTAGGAAAAGCAGTTCAAGGCGCGCGTGCGGCCTTTGGCAAAACGGCGCAGCGCGAAGCGGTTCTCTCGCTGATCGAGGAAGTAGCCCGTCTTCTGTCCCGCGCGGACGTCGACCGCGATCTGCATGCCGTGCTCGCGCACGATGATGGGATCGGGCGGTTCCTTGCCCCACAGGGTTTGCCCTTTTCCCGGCGCGCTCTCGCGATCTTCCTCGAAATCGTCTTCGTCCTCGGTGCTCGCCTCCTCGTCGCGGCCGTAGATCCCCTCGAGCGCGACCTCGCCGCGCAGGGCCTCGAGGATGTCGGCGCGGTGCGATGTCAGACCCGCGGAGTAGAGCTTGAGAACGGCGAATTTGCCGTAGAGGTCGATCACCACTCCAGGGAGGCCGTCATTCTCGCCATGAACCAGACGAACGCAGTCGGTCGAACCATCCGTGAACGGCGCGTAGGCGCGCCGCAACGCCACCGCGCGCGCGATCCGCCTTCGCCAGAATAGAGGGCCGATCGCCTCGCCCGGATCGCGCGTGAGGATGCGCACGCGCACGGCCGCGAGCGGGTCGAAATAGCCGCGGGCCACGAACTTCCCGCCCGCCGTCACGTCGACGATGGCACCCGGTGAAAGCCCCGGAGGCGGACGCTCGACCGCGCGGCGGTAGACCCACGGATGTCCACCGCGCAGGTGGCGGGCGAGGTCCTTCTGCAACTCGAGCTTCACCGGGCCCACGGTTGCTTCTCCGGTGGCGTGGCGGGCAGGCCACTTTTTTTCCCCATTCTTACCGTGTCTACCACCGCGCGCGTATGGCGCGCGGCTTTTCCCGTTGGGCATCACCCACCGAGGAGGAACACATGAGGAAGATCATCGTGGCACTCGCCGCCGCGGTCCTGGTCGCCCCGGCGGTGTGGGCCGACAGTGAGTTCTCGGTCGTCATTCAGGGCGGCGCGTCGCACTACACGTCGTCGCTTTCGAGCGGGTCCGACACCGGCGCGGCGTACGGCGCGCGACTCGGCATCCTTCCGACCCCGATGCTGGGCTTCGAGCTCGGCTATCTGGGTACGCAAAACAACGTGAAACAAAGCCTCGACATCGGCCGCGGAGCCAGCACCCTCGCCACCAATGAAGGCTACGGCGACGTGCGTCTCAACATCCTACCCGGCGCGTTCACGCCCTACGTCTTCGGCGGCTACGGCATGACCTGGGTGAGCGGCGGCGCGGCCTCTGGCATCCCGAATCGGTCGGTCAACACGCTTCCGTTCGGCGGCGGCATCGAGGCGAACGCCGGCAACTTCAAGATCGGCGGCCGGTTCCAGTACAACTACCTGTTCGACCGCATCTACACCGGCAACAACAGCAGCGGCACGCCGACGACGATCGGGGCCGACAAGGGCGGCAATACCGACTTCTGGGGTGTGAGCCTCGATCTCGGCGCCAGCTTCCGCTGACGCCTCGGGCCTCAGACCTCAGGCCACGGGCCTCAGGCGAAAAGCCTGGGGCCCTTTCTTTTCAGAAGGCAAGGCGCAGGAATGCGGCCGGATAGAAGGAGCGCGGGCTGACCGTCTGCACCACGCCGTTGCGTGTCGTATCGAAGAACGGGATCAGGGCCTGGACGCCGGCGAGCGCGCGCACGCCGTGCAGGCGGAAGGCGTCGATGCCGGCTTCCAGCGAGCCACCCATGCCGCCCCGGCTGGCGGCGCCCATGTAGCCGAGGCCGCCGCCGATGTACGGCGAGATCTCGCCGTCGAGCGGGATCCACATCGCCTCCAGCACGCCGTACGAGATGCCGTCTGAGTCGCGGCTGAACCCGCCGAAGGTCGCCGAGACGCGGAAGTTCTCCGCTTCGTAGCCGTACCCCAGGCTGAACCCGGCGGGCGTGCCGCGGTTGGCGTTGTAGAGCGGCACCGGCAGGCCGATGAACCAGAAGCGCTCGCCGGGCTTTTTCGCGAACGGCTTCGATTCGCTCGCCGTGACCGACCTCATTCCGGCCGTGCTGTCGGCGCTGCGCCGATCGACGACGGCTTCGACCAGCCGCGCGGTGACTACGTCGCACTCCTCGAGTCCGGTGGCTGTCAGCGACGCGGCGTAGACCGGCGCAAGCGAGCCCGGCATCAGCTCCTCGAGGCTGAGCGGGATCTTCTGGCCCAGCCGGCCGCCCACGCGCAACGCGAAGAGCCGCCGCGCGCCGAGATCGGCCGCCAACGTCGACTGGCGGCGACGTTGCGGATGGCGTGCACCGCCGGCGCATCGAGCGCGCCGTCGTCGGCGAGGACCAGCACCGCGTCCGCCCGGTCCTGCGCAAGGACGGGAGCGGCGGCGAGAAAGAGAATCGATCGCAGGGCGAAAAGTCGGCGAAGCATGACCCGATTCATGCCATGACATCGACGCAACTGTCGTGCCGCATCATGTCGCGCCGGATTTCGCGGACATACACTCACGGGTGAGCTGCGTCACAGGGCGCCGATGTCACACCCGCCGTTCGTTCAGTCCGCGGGCGAAATTGCCGATCACGAGTCCGCGGCGCGCCTTGCGCAACCGCCGGAGCAGCTCGCGCACGCCGATCCGCGGGCCGCCCGCGCTGTGTTGCGAGGCGACCGCGAGGTACTGGTCGGGATCGATGGCGAGACTGCGCGCCTGCACCTGATCGACCCGCTCGCGCGCGACGAGCTCGGACAACTTCTCGGCTTCGCCTTCCTGGTCGGTCACGCCGGGGAACGTGAGCAGGTTCAGGGCCGTGTACACGCCGCGCTTTCGCGCCAGACGGATCGACTCGCGCACATCCTCCCACCCGTAGTTGACCGGCTGGTAGTACGCCTCGTAGAGCGGCTTGTGCGCGCTGTTGAGCGAGATGCGGCAGGCGTCGAGTCCGGCGTCGATCAGGAGCGCAAGATTGTCCGGCAGCGAGCCGTTGGTGTTGATGTTGATCGACCCGCGCCGCGTCCGCACGCGCATCGCCTGGATGGCCTGCGCGATCTCGCGCGCACGCGTGAGCGGCTCGCCCTCGCAGCCCTGCCCGAACGAAACCATCGTGCGGCCCGGGGCGGCGCTCAGATGCTCAATCCCGATCCGCGCCATGAGTTCCGCCTCCGGCGACCGCTCGATACGCTGGTGCGATGCCGGCGGACCCTCGGGCGGCTGTTCCGAGATGCAGCCGACGCAGCGCGCATTGCAGCCGGAGCTGGCCGGGATCGCGCCCTCGTCGCGGACGTAAAACGTGTTCTGCGCGGTGAAGCAGCGGTACTCGAGCGCGCACTTCGCCACCTGCCGCAACAACGGATTGTCGTCGCGGTCCAGCCGCTCCCGAACCAGCCGCGGCAGATCCGGCGTCGAATGCATCGCCGGATCCCAGTGCTGCCGCTTGTCGGTGTGCAGCGCCCACACGACGTGAACCCGCCGCTGCGAATCCCACGCCGCCGCCGTGTACGCCCACTGCGGCAGGAGCGGCGCGATTGCGCGCTTGCGGTAAGCCGGCAGCTCGCTCCTGCCGCTCGCCGGATCGAACCCGAGCGGCCTGCGCCCCGGCAACGACGCGAGCGTCGCATGCAGCGGCATCGGCACGGGCACGTCCGCGGGCAGCCCCTCGCGCACCAGCGCGAGGAGCTCCGGGTGCTCGAACACCCGTCCTGTTTCGTCTGCAAAAAGGAGCTTCAGCATGCCCTCGACCAGTCGACTGCGCCCTGCTATCTTCCGCGGCCCTTTTTCGCAAGCTTGAACAACGGAGCGCGCAATGATCATCGGCTGCCCGAAAGAAGTGAAGACCCGCGAATATCGAGTCGGCCTGGTGCCCGGCGGCGTGGCGGCGCTCACCGGTCGCGGCCACACGGTCCTGATCGAGAAGCACGCGGGCGTCGGCAGCGGGATTCCGGACAGCGCGTACGAGGCGGTGGGCGGGAAGATCGTCGAGAAAGCCGCCGACGTCTGGGCGCGGGCGGACATGATCGTCAAGGTGAAGGAGCCGATCGCATCCGAATACGGCCTGATGAAGGAAGGCCAGACCATCTACACGTACTTCCACCTCGCCGCCGACAAGCCCCTGACCAAGGCCCTTCTGGAGCGGAAGATCGCCGCCATCGCCTACGAGACGATCCAGACCGACGACGGCCAACTGCCGTTGCTCAAGCCGATGAGCGAGGTCGCCGGCCGGATGGCGGTCCAGGTCGGCGCCGTCCAGCTGGAAAAAGAGCACGGCGGCAAGGGCATTCTCCTGAGCGGCGTACCCGGCGTGCGGCGCGGCAAAGTCGTGATCCTCGGCGGCGGCGTCGTGGGTACCAACTCGGCCAAGCTCGCCACCGGTATGGGCGCGGAGACGGTCGTGCTCGACGTCAGCCTGAACCGGCTGGCGTACCTCGACGACGTCTTCGGCTCGCGAATCACGCCCGTCTACTCCGACCCCGCCCAGATCCAGCAGTACGTGCGCGAGGCCGACCTCGTCATCGGCGGCGTCCTGATCCCGGGTGCGAAGGCCCCCAAGCTGGTCAGCGAGAAGCTCATCTCCGAGATGCACGAAGGCAGCGTCGTC
>VBLM01000717.1:1141-2522 GCA_005879095.1 Deltaproteobacteria bacterium | reverse complement strand
CTCGTCGCGGTCCTCGACCTGAACAACAAGCTGCGCGGCAGCGATCGCGACCTGCTCGACGGCGCCTACTTCGCCAACCAGGTCCGCGCCGAGGTCAAGCGCCGCGTGCCCGGCATGGGCGTGATGACGCGCGAGAACATCCTCGTGCTGCTCCAGTCGGGCGGAAAGACGCTGGCCGACTGCGAGGGCGAATGCGAGGTCGACACCGGCCGCCGCCTCGGCGCCGACTACGTCATCAGCGGCGAGATGCTGAAAGTCGGCTCGCACTTCAAGGTCGACCTGCGCATGCACGACACCCGCGACGGCCAACTGATCAGCGGCGCCACCGACAGCGGCGCGACCCCGGACGAGCTGGACGCGAGGATCGGCGAAGTCATCGAGGAGCTGATCAAGCCGCTGCGTTGAGTCCCGACTCGCCCCGGGGCGGGACGCGCTGCGTCAAGGATTCCTCGGTCTTCAGTCTGCCGAGGCTCCTGCGCCCTCTTCGAGCGGCAGGTGGCACTTCTTGTACTTCTTGCCGCTGCCGCACGGACACGGATCGTTGCGGCCCACGCGCGGCCCCGTGCGGACGATCGGCGCGGTCTGGTTCTGCACCTGGGTGCCGCCCGCTCCACCGGACGCGGTCGGCGCCTCGCCGTGCGTCTCGATCATCTGCTGCTGCCGGCGCTGCGGCAGCGGCGGCAATGTCCCCGAAGCGCGGCCGGCTGCCGGCTGCTGCGTCGCGGCCTGCGCGTCCACCTGTTGCACGGGTTCGACGCGCATCACCATCCCGATCGTGGAGGCCGCGATGCGTCCCTTCATGATCTGGAAGAGCTCGAACCCTTCCTTCTTGTATTCGATCTTCGGGTCCTTCTGCCCGTACCCGCGCAGGTGGATGCCCTGGCGCAGGTGGTCCATCTGCAAAAGATGATCCTTCCACAGCTGATCGATCGTGTTCAGGTAGAGCCACTGGGTATACAGGCGGAAGTCGTCGCCCAGAATTTCAAACTTCTGCTTCAGCCGCTTCTCGACCACGTTGAAGATGTCGAGCTGCAGCTTCTCCTTGTCGGGGTGCGCGCCCTCGAAGTTCATGTCGACGTTGAACTGCTCGCGCACGCGCGTCTGCAGCGCCTTGGTGTCGAACTCGTCGTTCTTTCCGCGCGGGACCGCTTCGTCGACGATCTCGATGATCAAATCCTCAATCAGATCATACAGATGCTCTTCCTGGTCCGGCCAGCTGACCATCTTCTCGTGGCGCGTCTTCTTCTTCGTCTTCGCGTCCTCGGTGAACCAGACCAGCGGCACACCGGCGCCCGCCGCGAGCACTTCCTTGCGCATGCCGTAGATGGTCTTGCGCTGCTGGTTCATCACGTCGTCGTACTCGAGCAGGTTCTTGCGGATG
>VBLM01000717.1:0-1095 GCA_005879095.1 Deltaproteobacteria bacterium | reverse complement strand
GCGGTCGCTGGCGAAGATACGCATCAGGTCGTCTTCCAGTGAGAGGTAGAACTTGGAGGAGCCCGGATCGCCCTGCCGGCCGGAGCGGCCGCGCAACTGGTTGTCGATGCGGCGCGACTCGTGCCGCTCGGTGCCGAGGATGTGCAGGCCGCCGAGACTCACGACGTCGTCGTGTTCGCGAGCGCACTCGCCCTTGTACTTCGCGATCGCGGCGTCGTGGCGTTCCTTCCAGGCCGCGAATTCCGCTTTGTAGACCTGGTCTACTTCGGCGGCCGTCACCGGCGCGAACTTGCTCTCGCCACTGGCCTTGGCCTTGTCGACCCGCTCCTGGACCAGCCGCCCCTCGATCTCGTTCGGCGTCGGCTCGGGACCGACGTCCCGCTTGGCGAGGAACTCGGGGTTGCCGCCGAGCAAGATGTCGGTGCCGCGGCCGGCCATGTTGGTCGAGATCGTGATCCGGCCCTTGCGGCCGGCCTGCGCGACGATCTCGGCCTCGCGCTCGTGCTGCTTGGCGTTGAGCACGTCGTGCTGCACGTTGCGCTTTCTCAGGAGGCTGGAGAGGACCTCGCTCTTGGCGATGCTGACCGTGCCGACCAGCACCGGTTGGCCCTTCTTCCACCGCTCCTCGACGTCGTTGCAGACCGCGGTGAACTTCTCGCGCTCGGTCTTGTAGACCGTGTCCTGCAGGTCGAGGCGGATGTTCTTGCGGTTGGTGGGGATGACGAGGACTTCCAGCTTGTAGATGTCGGCGAACTCGGCCGCCTCGGTGTCGGCGGTGCCGGTCATGCCGGCGAGTTTGGTGTACAAGCGGAAGTAGTTCTGAAACGAGACGGTCGCCAACGTCTGGTTTTCATTCTCGATCTTGACGTTCTCTTTCGCTTCCACCGCCTGGTGAAGTCCGTCCGACCAGCGGCGGCCGGGCATCAGGCGGCCGGTGAAGTCGTCGACGATGATCACCTCGCCGTCCTTCACCACGTACTCGTGATCCTTGCGGTAGAGCGTGTGGGCGCGAAGGCCCTGCTCGACGTGGTGCAGCGTCTCGATCTGCTCCGGGTCGTACAGGTTCGGCACTTGCAGCCTGGCCTCGACCTTCTC
>VBLM01000715.1 GCA_005879095.1 Deltaproteobacteria bacterium | reverse complement strand
GGCGCGAGCCGTTCGCTACGCTGGTCAATCCCTCGACCGAGGAGCCGCTTGCGCGGACGTCCACGGCCGGCATCGACATGGGCGCGGTCCTCGAGCACGCGCGCTCGGTGGGTGGTCCGGCGCTGCGGGAGCTGACGTTCGCGCAGCGCGGCTCGCTGCTGCTGGCGTGGAGCAAAGCGCTGCACTCGGCGCGCGATGAGCTGATTTCGCTGGCGATGCAGAACGGCGGCAACACGCGCGGCGATGCAAAGTTCGACATCGACGGCGCGATCGCGACGCTGGCCCACTACGCGGAGCTGGGGACGCAGCTTGGCGGGTTGCGGGCGCTGCGCGACGGCGATGCCGTTCAGCTCGGCCGGACCGCGCGCTACGCGGGTATTCACTTGTGGGTCCCGCGCGACGGCGTGGCCGTGCACATCAACGCGTTCAACTTTCCCGGCTGGGGCACGGCCGAAAAGGCGGCGTGCGCGTTTCTTGCCGGCATGCCGATCGTCTCCAAGCCGGCGACGTCGACCGCGCTGGTCGCGCTCCGCCTATCGGAGATCGGCGCGGGCGTGCTGCCTCGCGGCACGTTCCAGTTCCTCTGCGGATCCCCGGGCGACCTGCTCGATCGGCTCGGGCCGCAAGACGTGGTCGCTTTCACCGGTTCGTCGCAGACGGCGGCGCGACTGCGCGAACAGCTGGCGCGGCGCGGCGCGCGCTTGAACGTCGAGGCCGATTCGCTGAACGCCGCGGTACTGGGACCCGACGTCGAGCCCCGCAGCGCGACGTGGGACCTCTTCGTCGCCGACGTCGTCCGTGACATGACGCAGAAGGCGGGTCAGAAGTGCACCGCGATCCGCCGTATCTTCGTCGCCGGCGACCGGCTGCCCGCGGCGCAAGAAGCGCTGATCGAGCGGCTCGCGCAAGTGCGGCTCGGCGATCCGGTGCGCTCGGCCGACGTCACGATGGGGCCGGTCTCGACGGCCGATCAGCTGCGCGACGTCCGCGCCGGCATCGCCAGGCTGGCCTCCGAATCGCAGCCGATCTTCGAAGGCAAGACTACGGAAACAAAGGGGTATTTCGTACCGCCCGTTCTGCTGCTCGCGTGCGATCCGGAGAAAGCGCGGATCATGCACACCGATGAGGTCTTCGGGCCCGTCGCGACCCTCGCTTCGGGCGCCGACGTTTCCGGCCTGGTTCGCCGCGGCGGCGGCGGCCTCGTCTGCTCGGTCTACAGTGACGACCGCGACTTCCTGCGCAAGTGCGTGCTCGAGATCGCGCCCTACCACGGCCGCATCTACATCGGCAGCGAGAAGGTGGCAGGGCAAACGATGGGCCCCGGCACCGTCCTGCCACAACTCCTGCACGGCGGTCCCGGCCACGCCGGCGGCGGCGAAGAGCTGGGCGGCCTCAGAGGTCTGCAACTCTACTCGCAGCGAGTCGCCTTACAGGGCGACCGCGCGTTGCTCGACGCGATCGCCCCCGAAAAAGCTTGAGGCGACTTCACCGTGAGTGAGGAACCGAACACCCGAATTGCCGTCTGAAGAGGCGGTGCCTAGGTTCCGCGCCGAGGAGGGACCAATGGCTCGCCTCATCGCCGCCGCTATCGTCACCGCCCTCGGCGCGCCAGCCACTTGCGGGCAGGCAATGCCGACCGACGTAAACAGCGCCGCTGTCCAGGCCAGTGTCCAGTGCGGAGCCGGCACCGTACTCAGCGGAAATCAATGTGTAATCCCAGCCACTTGTGGTGCGGGCACGGCGCTGGTCGGCAGCGAGTGCCTCCCTGCGGACGAGGCGCCGGATCCTTTGGTCGGCGCATGGCTCGGCCCGCAGCACACCGACAACTACGCTTCCGGGTACTACCAGACGTGGCTGCCCGTGTGTGATTTCATGCCGACGCACACGATGAACGGCAACTGCGTCTCGGTGGCCGGGCTGGCGGTGTCGTCCTGGCACCGAATCGGTCAGGACCGGTACGTCTTCGGTGCGACAATGTGGGTGCAAGCGACCTTCTCGGCGGACGGAAAGTCCGTCCACCTCCTCGTGGACACGGCCGATACGCGAAAGCCGAATGGACGCGCCCAAACGACGTTCGATCTTGTACGCACCGAAGTCCTGGCTAGCCCCTGACATCGGAGCGAGCCGCTCTCACTGCGCGGCGTGCCAGGTCTTGAAGAGCTGGTCGGCCTCGGCGACGAAGCTCTCGTGGCGCGGGCGCCAGTCGAGCCTCGTGGAACGGGCTGCCGTCGGGCGTCTGCGCCGCGACCTTGCCGTCCTTGCCTGCCGCGCGCGAAGCCGCTTCCGCGACTTCACGCTGCGTGAACCGGGACGCGTCCGAGGCGTTGAACACCGATCCGGCGGGCGCGCGCTCGACCAGCCGCACATAGAGCTCGGCCAGATCGTCGACGTGGACCAGCGGCCAGTGATTCGACCCCTCTCCGATGGTCTGCGCCGCGCCATGCTTCAGCGCGGTACCGAAGAACATCGCCGGTAACCCACCTTTGGCCCCGCCGTACACCAGCGTCGGGCGCACCACGACCGAACGGATTCCATCCTTCGCCATCCCCAGCGCGAGCTGCTCGTGCGCCGGCCGCCACGCCACTATCCGCGCCGGCTTCAAGGGCGTGCTCTCGTCGGCGACGCCGTCAGTCGACCCCTGCACCCAGCAGCCGCTGGTGTAGATGAAAGTCGCGCCCACCTGTCCGCGCAGCAGATCCTTCGCGCTCAGGATGGTCTTCTTGTCCAATTCGACGCCGTTCGGCGAGTAATCCTGCGCCAGATTGACGAACGCCGCCCTGCCCCACGCCCCGCCGGCGTAACCGGCCGGGTTGCCGAGATCGCCCACCGCCAGCTTCACGCCCGCTTTCTTGAGCGCCTCACCCTTCGCCTCCGACCGGACGAGGGCCAGCACATCGTGCCCCGCCTTCTTCAGGGCCAGCGCGACCGTCGAACCGATGTATCCGCTCCCGCCGGTGAGGAAAACCTTCATGCAGAGACGCCCTCCATCATGGGAGCGCTCTGTGTACGCCGTGTGGCGCGGGCCGCCAAGAGTAAAGGTGGAGCCTCCATTTCCCGCTCTGACGCTCGCCTGCGTACCGGGCTGCGCACCGCCACCTCGCCTACGCGCTTTTACGCGTTCGATGTAGGTCTTGTTCTTACCCGCAATAAATGCAACGTATCGGATTGTTTGTGGTTTGTCACCTGACGCGGCGCAGCGGGTTTCGGCCTCGTGTTTGCTACATGGCAGTGGGGTGACGGGTCTCGGACGCGGGAGCAACGGACTGATGGGCAATGTCGAGCGCCTTGCGATCCGGCACGCTGAAAGCAGCGTCGCGGTCCTGCTGAACGCGAACGCGCGCAACGTGTCGGAGAGTCTGAAGCGCGAGTTGGAGAACTTCGTCCCGCCCGAAGACCTCTATTATTCGCGCTCGTTCGACGAAGCCCGCAGCATCGCGCGCGCAGTGCTC
>VBLM01000136.1 GCA_005879095.1 Deltaproteobacteria bacterium | reverse complement strand
GCGCGCTCTGGCCCACGCCTTCGTCGTGGATTTCGACGCGGAACGGGCCGTAGCCGAGCCGGCGGATCTCGCCGAGCACGCCGTAGCGGTGCAGCGCGTGCTCGATCCCTTCCGCGCTGTAGAAATTCATCCACAGCTTGCGCTCGCCGGTAGAGAGGCCGAGGTCGGCCGCCACGTCGTCCATCTCCATCTCCGGCGTGTGGCCGAGCTCGGAAGGCGCGAGGCTGCGCGCGATGGCGGAGAAACGCGCGACCAGCGGGTCGTACTTGCGCGGGATCGGCGCGCGGCTGTGGATGCCGAGCGCGAGACCGGTCCCGGCGAGCGCGCGCCAGGCATCGGGCGTGTATCCGCCGGCCGGCAACCACACGGACGGCACGCGGAACAACGCGCCGGCGACGCGCAGGTCGCGCTCGCGGCATCCGGAAAGCGTGAGACCGAGGCCGCCGAGCGGATCGCCTGCCAGCACGTCGCCGCTCGAGATCACGAAGGCGAGATCGCCGGCGGGCATGCGCTGGAGAAGCCCGTCGAGGGCGCGCAGATATTCGGCGTCGCCGGCGCCGGGCGGAAGCACCGTCTCGTCCACGCCCGGCAACGGTCCCCACTCGGCGCCGGAGATCGATCCGATGAAGCACGACCGGTCTTGCTGCAAGCACGCGGCAGTGCCGTCGGGCGGATGCGCGTCGAGATCCAGCACGATTACGCGGCCGTCGAATCCTTCCGCGCGCACCGCCGCGATCGCGACCGCGACGTCGTTCACCGGGCAGAACCCGCCCGCGACGTCCGGCCGGGCGTGATGGAACCCGCCCAGCAGATTGAGCGCGCGCCGGCCCACCTTGCGCGGGTTCGCGGTCGAAAGCACCGAACGCGCCGCGTCGATGGTCGCGCCGCAGGCGAGCCGGACCGTGTTCATCACCTCGTCGACCGGCACGTCGCTCGGATCGACGTTCCAGATCCGGGCCAGCGTCTCCCCGCGCCCGAGCGAGTCCAGGAGCTCGGGCGTGTGCACGCGCGAGAGCTCGTCGTACTCGGCCCGCCGCGGCGTGCGCAGGTTCTCCCGCGCGATGGCGCGCCGCTCGAGCAGGAACCAGACCGCGTGGTCCGCGCGCCGCGGAGTGAAACCGGTGCGCGCCTCCAGCCCGCTGAGCGGCAGCCGGTAATCGGGCGAGTACCACACCGCCAGGTCGCGCCCGAACAGCCACCGCCGTACCCGGTTTTCGACCCCGCTCAGCATCGCGCCGGCATACTATCGGCTGCGATGGAGCGCGCGATCCTGCATGTGGACATGGATGCCTTTTATGCGTCCGTGGAAGTGCGCGACGACCCGCGGCTGAAGGGCAAGCCGGTCGTGGTCGGCGGCGCGGCGCGGCGCGGCGTGGTGCTGGCCGCCAGCTACGAGGCGAGGCCCTTCGGCGTGCGCTCAGCCATGCCGATGGCCCGCGCGCTGCGGCTCTGCCCGCAGTTGATCGTGGTGCCCCCCGATTTCACCAAGTACTCGACGGCCAGCGATCAGGTCTTCGAGATCTTCCACTCCTTCACGCCGGAGGTCGAAGGCCTCTCGCTCGACGAGGCCTTCCTCGACGTCACCCACTCGCAGGCCTTGAAGGGGCCTGCGCTCGAACAGGCAAAAGCGATCAAGCGCGAAATTCGCGAGAAGACGAAGCTCACCGCCAGCGTCGGCATCGCGGAAGTGATGTTCGCGGCGAAGATCGCTTCCGACCTCAGCAAGCCCGACGGCCTTCTCGAGGTGCCGCCGGACCATCGGCGACGTGGCCAAGGCCGACCGCGCGTACCTCGAGGCGCGGCTGGGATCGGTCGGCCCCTGGCTGCACGATCTCGCCAACGGCATCGACGAGCGCACCGTCCAGCCCGACGCGCTCGCCAAGAGCATCGGCGCGGAAGAGACCTTCGACGACGACCTCGAGGGCGAGGCGCTCCTGCCCTTCATCCACGAGCAGTCGCTGGGAGTCGGCGCGCGGCTGCGGCGGGCGAAGCTCAAGGCGCGCTCGGTGCACCTCAAGGTCAAGTACGCCGACTTCAGGATCCAGACGCGGCAGGAGACGCTTCCGCTCCCGACCGACGACAGCGCCGAGATCTACCGGGTCGCGGCCCGCCTCCTGGCCAAGGTCGAATCGCGCCCGATCCGGCTGACGGGTGTCCACGCAGGCGACCTTCGAGCAGGCGCCCCCCAGCTCGGCCTCTTCGACGCAGAGCGCAAGAAGCGCGAGCGGCTCAACCGCTCCCTCGACGCGATCGCGGAGAAATTCGGCGACCATGCCGTGCTGCCGGCCGATGTGACCATCTTAGTTGCCGAACGACCTCGAGGGAGGTCACAATAGGCATATGCGCCAGAACCTCCGACGCCACGACCGAGGCTTCACGATGGTCGAATTGATGATCGTGGTCGCCCTGATCGGGATCATCTCCAGCCTCGCCATCCCTAACTACCTCAAGTTCACGGCGCGTTCTCAGCGGGCGGAGATGCTGGAGACGGTGAGCAAGATGAAGCTGTACTTCAAGACCACCATCGACAACACCGGCTCGTTCATCACCCCGAACACGCCGACGGCGGGCACCCAGAGCGCGGTCAACCCCAACCCGGCCACGCCGGTCGGGCAGCCGGCCAGCTGGGACAACCACCGCGCCGGCTGGGTCGACCTGCCGTTCCCGCCCGAAGGCGCGCTGCGCATGCGCTACGCCTACACGCCCGCCGACGATCACGTGACCATCGACGTCTGCGGCTCGTTCCCCGGCATGGGCGCCAACATCGCGGGAATCTGCGGGGACAGCTTGCTCGGGAACTACCGGTACGTCGAGATCTTCTACCCGAACGGCACCTCGGACATCACCGAGTTCCCGGTCGCCTTCTGATCACTTCGGTTTCTTCAGGCCCTGCGTTTTCCCGGTCGTGACGTCGATCACGCCCGCGGCGGCGCCGTTCGCCAGCACCAGGATCGCCTTCTTCACGTTGCGCTCGCGCAGCACGGCGGCGAGCTTCGGGACCTCGCTGTCCGACCGGGCGAGAAATTCGGGCGTGACGGCGACCAGCGCGGATGTGCCGCTCACGTCGACC
Source organism: Deltaproteobacteria bacterium (assembly GCA_005879095.1). GTDB lineage: Bacteria > Myxococcota > Myxococcia > Myxococcales > 40CM-4-68-19 > 40CM-4-68-19. The sequence continues at coordinate 409 of VBLM01000136.1, read as the reverse complement.
CGCACGATGCCGGCGATGCCCTCGGTCTCGACGTCCTTGTGGTGCGGCACGCTGAGGTAGAAAGCGTCGAACGCGGCGGCGGCGAAGCCGAGCACCAGGATCAGCGCGAGGATGGTCTTCCAACGCCCAGGGCGGCTGCTGTCGAGCGCCTGGAAGTCGCGGAGCTCGGCCTTGACCGGCTGCACGGTCGTGCTGGGCAGCGGCTTGGGGCGCGGCGCCTGGCCGGGCAGGACCAGGTCGGGATCGAGGTGGCCCGCTCCCAGCCGAGGCGCGGCGCCGATCCCGCGCAGCCGGTCCGCCGTCTCCTTGAAATTGAGCAGGTCGCGGCTGAGCGCGGCACTGGCGGCGGTGACCATCTGCAGCGACTCGACCGAGCCCTTGCCGATGGCGGCGCCGGCTTCTTTCTGCA
>VBLM01000714.1 GCA_005879095.1 Deltaproteobacteria bacterium | reverse complement strand
ACGTTCCTGCGCGCCGAGCCGCTGCCGATCGCGGACCTTCCGGCGGCGCAGCAGCGGCTCGAAGCCGTCATCGACCAGCTGGCGGCGGAGGCCAAAGACGACCTCGCGCCGGCCATCGAGCGCGTCTGGGACGACTGCATCACCGGCCTCCGGATCGACCTGCGGCGCTGGCTCGCGCTGCTGGCCGAAGAGAAGACCTGGACGCCGTGGCGGTTCGAGCTCGCGTTTGGCCTCACCGATCACGCGGAAGACCGCGATGAGCACAGCACGAAGGAGCCGGTCGTGCTCGCCGAAGGGCTGACCCTGAAAGGATCAATCGACCTCGTCGAGCAGGGTCCGGACGGATCGCTGCGGGCCACCGATTACAAGACCGGAAAGGTGTGGGCCGACGAGGACCTCGTCATCGGAGGCGGCGGCACGCTGCAGCCCGCGTTGTACGCGTTGGCGATCGAGAAGCTGTTTCCCGAAAGAAGGGTCGTCGGTGGGCGGCTCTACTACTGCACGTATGTCGGGAAGCGTGGCTGAGCTGGCTCGCACGGTCTCCGATGCGGTCGCGAAGGGCTTTCTGCCCGCGGCGCCGCGGGACGACCGCGAATGTAGCCGCTGCGACTACCAGCCGGTGTGCGGGCCGGGTGAGTGGCAGCGCGTCACGAAGAAGAAGCCGGCCGACGCGCTGGTGCCGCTCAACAAGCTGCGGGAGATGCCATGACGCCGCTCGCCGACTCGACAGCGCGCGAGCGAATCCGGGGCGATCTCGCCAGCACGCTGGTGGTCGAGGCTGCCGCCGGAACGGGCAAGACCACCGAGCTGGTGGCGCGCATCGTCGCGCTGGTCCGCCTCGGCCACACGACCCTCGACCGTATCCTCTCGGTAACATTCACGGATCTGGCTGCGGGCGAAATGAAGCTGCGGCTCCGGACCGAGCTGGAGACGGCGCGTACCGAGGGCACGCCGGAGGAACAGGGGCGGCTGACGCGCGCGCTCGGCGTGCTCGAAGTCGCGCCGATCGGGACCATCCACTCGTTCTGCGCCGACCTGCTGCGCGAGCGGCCGGTCGAGGCGCGGGTCGATCCGGTGTTCACGGTCGCGGCCGGTGAAGAGCAGGAGCGGCTCTTCGACCAGGCGTTCGAAGCCTGGTTCCAGCGCATCGTCGGCGATCCGCCCGAAGGCGTACGGCGCCTCCTGCGGCGCAAGGTCAGGTCCGGCGACGTGCCGCCGCGCGAGCTGTTGCGGCAGGCCGGGCGCGATCTGATCGAGCACCGCGATTTCGACGGCGCCTGGCGGCGGGATCCGTTCGACCGCGCGGCGGTGCTCGAGCGCGCGCTGTCGAAGCTGGCCTCGGTCGGCGAGCTCGCGGCGCGGGCGCAGCGGCCGGACGACTGGGCGGCGAAATCGATCGCCGAGATCGACCGATTCGTGGCCGAAGTGCGGCGGCGCGAGGCGGCGCGTGGCGGCCGCGATCTCGACGGGCTCGAAGCCGAGCTGCAGGAGCTCCTGCGCCGACGGCTGTGGAACTGGCGCGGCGGGGGGCGGTGGTTCGCGAAAGAGCTGGAAAAAGCGTCGGTCCTCGCGCTGCGCGACGACGCGAAGATCGAGCTGGAGGGCGCTCTCGACGCCTGTGCGGCCGACCTCGCGGCCTGCCTGCGCGAGGAGCTGCGGCCGCTCTGCGATGCGTACGAGGCGCTCAAGGCGCGCGCCGGGTGCCTCGATTTCCTCGACCTCCTGCTGCGCGCGCGCGACCTGGTTCGCGACGACGGCGAGGTCCGCCGCAGTCTTCAAGAAACGTTCACCCACCTCCTGGTGGACGAGTTCCAGGACACCGACCCGCTGCAGGCCGA
>VBLM01000129.1 GCA_005879095.1 Deltaproteobacteria bacterium | reverse complement strand
GAGGAAAATCGGCGACCACTTGCGGGTCAGCGCGCGGCTGGTCTCCAGCGAGGGGTACGAGCTTTGGTCGGACAAGTTCGACCGCGGCATGCAGGACGCGTTCGCCATTCAGGAAGAGATCGCCCGCGCCGTGGTCACCGCGCTGCGCCTGCGCGATCAGGCGGGCGGCTTGCGCCGCACCGGCACCACGGTGCCGCAGGCATACGAGATGTACCTGCGTGGCCGCCACTATCTCCACGAGCTGGGTGGGGAAAACGGCGAGCTGGCCCGCCAGATGTTCAAGGGCGCGATCGGGCTCGACGGCAACTTCGCGGAGGCGCGCGCCGGCCTGGCCGACATCGACGCCAACCTCGTGCAGTGGCGGCTGGTGCCGGTCAAGGAGCAGGCCGAGCTGACGACGGAAGCGCTGGCGGCCAGCGAGGAAGCGCTTCGACTCGACCCGGCCATTGCCGAGGCTCACGTCGCCCGCGGCAACGTCCTCGGCGTGCTCGGCCGCAACGCCGAGGCCGATGCCAGCTTCCGCCGAGCCACCGAGCTCGGTCCCGGCTCGCGCGATGCCTGGTACTACTATGCGCGCTTCCTCTTCGCGCAGCACCGCTATCCCGAGGCGGCGCGCGCGTATGAAGAGGCGGCGCGCATCAATCCCGACGACTACGACTCGCTGACGCTCTTGAGCATGCCGTACGAGCGGATGGGCAACCGGGACAAGGCCGTCGCCGCCCGGCGCCGGTCGCTGGAGGCGTCCGAACGCGTGTTGAAGAACAGCCCCGACGACGTGCGGGCGCTCTATCTCTCCGGCTCGAACCTGATCCGGGCGGGGCATGTGGAGAAAGGACGCGAGCGGCTCGACCAGGCCGTCGCCCTGCGGCCGCAGGACTATGCCGTCCTCTACAACGCAGCCTGCGGCTACACGGCTGCTGGTAACTACGATCGCGCGCTCGATCTCCTCGAGAGGGCGATCGGCACCGGCAAGGGCTACCGCGTCTGGCTGGAGAACGACCCGGATCTCGATCCGCTTCGCAAGTTGCCGCGATTCCAGCAGATTCTCGCGCGGCTGCAGCGCTGACGCTGGTGATACACTGGCCGATTCAAGTGGCCGAGAGACTCACACCTTTCGGAAAGTATTTCCTGCTCGACCGCATCAACGTCGGCGGGATGGCCGAGGTCTACAAGGCCAAGACCGTCGGCGTCGAGGGCTTCGAAAAGCTGGTCGCGATCAAGCGCATCCTCCCGTCCATCGCCGAGGACGAAGAGTTCATCAAGATGTTCGTCGACGAGGCGAAGATCACCTCGCAACTGAGTCATTCCAACCTGGCCCAGACGTTCGACCTGGGGAAGATCGACGACACGTACTACATCGCGATGGAGTACGTGCCGGGCAAGGACGTGCGCGCGGTCTTCGAGCGGATGAAGCGGCGCGGCGAGCGGATGCCGCTGCAGCTGGCGGCGTTCGTCGTCAGCCGGGTTTGCGAAGGGCTCGACTACGCTCATCGCAAGCGCGACGCGAGCGGGCGCGAGCTGCACATCGTCCATCGAGACGTGAGCCCGCAGAACATCATCCTCTCGTACGAGGGCGAGGTGAAGTTGATCGACTTCGGCATCGCCAAGGCGGCCAACAAGATTACCAAGACGCAAGCGGGCATTCTCAAAGGGAAATTCGGGTACATGAGCCCGGAGCAAGTGCGCGGGCTGCCGCTCGATGGGCGCAGCGACATCTTCGCGGCGGGCGTCGTTTTGTACGAATTGTGCACCGGGGACAGGCTCTTCGTCGGGTCGTCCGACTTCTCGGTGCTGGAGAAAGTGCAGCAGGCGAAGGTGACGCCGCCCTCGCAGGTCGAGCCGTCGATCCCGCTCAAGCTCGAACGGATCATTCTCAAGGCTCTGGCGCGCGAGCCGGAAGATCGGTACCAGCACGCCGCCGACATCGCCGCCGACCTGACCCGCTTCCTGCTCGACAGCCAGCCGAAGCCGGTCACGCGCGAGGACGTGGGGGCGTTCATGAAAGGGACGTTCCCGGAGGACGAGCGGCGCGAGGGTGCCACGCCCATCCGCCGCCCGCCGCCGCGGATCGACGAGCCTTCGCGCAAGCCGGCGCCGCGCATCGACGAGCCGCCGCCACCGGCGCCGTCGAAGCCGCCCGCGGCGCGCCGGAGCGGGCCGCCGCCGCCCTTGCCCGCGTCGCTGACCGCCGACCT
>VBLM01000713.1 GCA_005879095.1 Deltaproteobacteria bacterium | reverse complement strand
CTTTCCGGCCGGGCCATTCGAAAAGGCGCCGCAGCGGCCGGTGGAGCCGCGGCGCGAAGAGCCGGTGGCGCAGCTCAAGCGCGAGCCATTGAAGGAAGGGTATCTGTCGATCGCCTGGCCCTCGCCGCCCATGGTGCACGAGGACGTGGCCGCACTCGACGCTCTCTCGATTGTGCTCGGCCACGGCGAGGCCTCGCGGCTGCACCGGGCGCTGAAGCGCGATCGCCTGCTCTGCACCGAGGTGCAGGCGAGCTGCTATACGCCGGTCGATCCGGGGCTGACCATCATCGGGCTGACGCTGCAGCCGGCGACGGTGCACGAAGCGGTGCGCGAGGCGCTGGCGCAGGCCTATCGACCGCGCAGCGAAGAGGTGAGCGCGGAAGAGTTGTCGCTCGCTTGCCGGCTGCTGGAATCGGATGCGGTCTACCAGCGCGAGACGGTGCAGGGGCAGGCGCGCAAGCTCGGCTTCTACCAGTCGAGCGCGGGCGGGGTGGAGTTCGAGGAGCGCTACCTGGAACAGGTGGCGCAGCTGACGCCGTCGCGGGTGCGCGAGGCGGCCGAGCGGTGGATCGAGCCGAAAGCGGCGGTGGTCGCAGCGCTGCTTCCCGAGACCGGCGACGTCAGCGAGACCGATCTGCGCGCGCTCCTCGACGAGGCCGCCCGGAAGCCGCTGCAGCGGCAGCTGCGCAGCGTCTCGGCGCCGGAGAAGCGGGCACCGATCCGGTTCTCCGACTCCTCGCAGACCGGCCCGTTGCTCCGCGAGGAGCTGCCGGGCGGCGGCGTTCTCTTGATCAAGGAGGAACGCGCGGTGCCGCTGGTCGCGCTGCGGGCGGCGTGGCACGGCGGACTGCGCGCCGAAGACGCGTCGAACGCGGGCATCAACATGTTGCTCGCCCGGCTGGTGTCGAAAGGTACCAGGACGCGCGGGCCGGAACGGCTGGTGCGCGAGATGGAAGCGATCGGCGGATCGATCGGCGGCAACGCCGGCCGCAACAGCTTCGGCCTGCGCGCGGAGTTTCTCTCGCGGCACCTGGCGGAGGGATTCGACGTCTTCGCCGAAGCCGTCGCCGAGCCGGCCTTCGATCCGGAAGAGGTGCAGCGCGAGCGGACGCTGCAGATCGACGAGCTGCGCTCGCGCGAGGACAATCCGGCCGGCGTCGCGTTCCTGCTCTTCGCCGAGACGCTGTACCGGAAACATCCGTATCGGTTCGACACGCTGGGCACCGAAGCCAGCGTGGCGCGGCTCGAGCCCGGTGTGCTGGCGCACTACCGTTCGCAGAAGTTTCCCCCCGGCGCGGTGACGCTGGCGGTGATCGGCGACGTCGATCCGGCCGAGGTGCGCGAGCTGGTCCGTTCCCGGCTGGGCCGCGGCGGGCAGGCACCGTCTGCCCTTTCGCCGCCACAGGAGGACCCGATCGACGCGCCGCGCGCAGCGGTGAAGAGACTCGACAAGGCGCAGGCGCACCTCGTTCTTGGCTTCCCGGGCGTACGTCTTTCCGATCAGGAGCGGTGGCCGCTGGAGGTGCTGTCGGCCGTTCTTTCGGGACAGGGGGGGCGGCTCTTCGTCGAGCTGCGCGACAAGAAGAGCCTCGCCTACAGCGTCACCAGTTTCTCGATGGAGGGCGTCGATCCGGGTTACTTCGCGGTCTACATCGGTTGCGGGCCGGCCAAGACGTCCGACGCGCTGGAGGGCATCCGCAACGAGCTGCGGCGGGTCCGCGAAGACCCGGTGACGGCCGCCGAGCTGGATCGCGCGCGAACGCACCTGATCGGGACGCACGCGATTTCACTCCAGCGCAATTCGGCGCGGGCGGCGGTGTTCGCGTTCGACGAGTGCTACGGGCTAGGCGCGGAT
>VBLM01000712.1 GCA_005879095.1 Deltaproteobacteria bacterium | reverse complement strand
GTCTCAGTTGTGGCGACTGCAGCGTGCAGGCCCGCATCGTGAACTTCGCGGCGGCGACAGCGGCGCTCGACATCCGGGAGAACGCGGCGAACGATCGATACGACGTCGCGATCCTCTCGACCGGGTATCTGCAGATCCGCCGCCACAACGGCAGTACGACCACCGTGCTGGGCGACGTTGCCAGCGGCATTTCCGATCTGGGCGACTGGGCGACGATCGCGCTCAACGTCAGCGGCGCGGGGCCGGTGCAATTGGTCGCGTCGGTGAACGGAGTGCCGAAGGTGAGCGTCACCGATTCGTCGCCGTCGGCGATCGTTGCGCCGGGAACGGCCGGATTGTGGACGAGCGTGGCCGGCATCTGGTTCGACGACTTCACCGTGACGGGCACGGGTGGCGGAGGCGGCGGGGCCGACGGTGGGACGCCGGATGCCGGCACGCCCGACGCGGGCACGCCGGACGCGGGGACACCGGATGCGGGAACGCCCGACGCTGGACCACCCGATGCCGGCACGCCTGATGCGGGTTCGCCCGACGCCGGCGCTCCCGATGCCGGTGCGCCCGACGGCGGAAGCGGCGGCGGTGGAACGACGACCTCGGTCATCTTCAGCGACGACTTCAACCGCACGCTCGCCGAAGGCCTCGGTTCGAAGTGGACCATCGCGGAGGGCGACTGGCGAGATGACAACCGCGCCAACTCCGATCGCGACCAGCTCGATCGCGCGACCACCATCGGCGCGTCGTGCGCCGACTGCCGAATCGACGCGAAGATGGTCAACTTCGCCGGTGGCGAATCGATGCTCGAGCTGCGCGTCAACGGCGGCAACCGCTACGTGCTCTCGTTGACGGCGGCAGGCAAGCTGGAGATCCGCCGTTACGCGGGCACCGCCGTCACCGTGCTCGGCAGCGTCGCGAGTGGAATTCCCGATCTGGGCGCGTGGAACAGCTTCTCCTTCAACGTACAGGGCGCGTTCCCGGTGACGCTGACCGGATACGTGAACGGCGTGCCGAAGCTGAGTGCGACCGATTCGAGCGCGTCCGCATATACGGGCAGCGGCGCAGCCGGGATCGCGGCGACGATGTCCGGCATCCTGTTGGACGACTTCACGCTCACTGCCACCGTGCCGGCCGGCGGCGGTGGAGGCGGCAGCGACGCAGGAACGCCGGACGCCGGTACACCCGACGCCGGCCCGCCCGATGCCGGACCGCCCGACGCCGGACCGCCCGACGCCGGCTCGCCCGACGCCGGCACCACCGATGGCGGCATCAACCTCACCGTCTCGACGACCTACACCAGCACCGGCTTCGACCTGCTGGCCGTCGATCCCGCCGGCACCTCGTACGGCGTCAACCTGAACGCGGGCGATTCGCAGGTGTACGCCAGCGCCGACGCGCGCAGCTGGACGTCGCGCGGCACGGCGCCCGGCTCGATCTGGAACATGAACGCGTTCTCCGACGGCACTCTCCTCGCCGATGTCAGCTCGAGCAGCACGCATTTCCTTGCGCGCTCGACCGATCACGGCGCCACGTGGAGCACCGTGCTCAACACCGGCGTCTACCGCACGTTGAGTCCGCACAGCTTCGGCGAGCTCGACGGCGCGCTCTTTTACATCGAGTATCAAGTCTTCACGACGAGCTCGACGCCGATCCGGCTGTGGAAGTCCAACGACCGCGGCGCCACCTGGTCGGTGCAGTTCACCTTCCAGGGCCATCGCCACGCGCACGGCGTGATGCCGGATCCATCGCGGCACGCGCTCTTCGCCTTCTTCGGCGACTTCGACGAGCAGTCCGGCCTCTACCGATCGACCGACGGCGGCGCCTCGTGGACGTTGATCAAGGGCGGCACGCAAGCGGGCGACATCGTCGACGGCACCGTCCTCCCCGATGGTTCTTTCCTCTGCGGCCAGGACATCAGCTACCAGGGCTCGATTCCCAACCTGCCGCAGATCGCGCGCATCCAGCTGAACGGGACGGAGACCGATTACGTCACGTTGCCCTCGGCGAGCTACTCGACGCACGCGGTGCAGAGCACGGGTGGCTACGTTGTCGGCGGCACGCACGAAGAGGGCGCCGACGTCGAAGCACCGGGGTACACCAAGGGCTCGCTGTGGGGCAGCGGCGACGGCGTGCACTGGCAGCAGCTGCTCACCGTCTCGCAAGCCACCGCCAACGACGACGTCAGGGCCGACGTCTACTGGGAGCTGCCGACCGGCGAACTGGTCTTCAACGTCCGCAATGCGGCCGGTTTCGGTCCGGGCGGGCGCGGATTCCTGCTGCTGAAACCGGCTCGCCAATGAGCTTCATTTTCCTGCCACCTCGTTGACCGGGTGCGCGGGCCGCTCGCCGCGCAGCACCAGCTCGACGTCGGTGAGGGCGAGCCGGCCCATCGCCTGGCGCGTCTCGCGCGTCGCGCTTCCGAGATGCGGCAGCA
>VBLM01000133.1 GCA_005879095.1 Deltaproteobacteria bacterium | reverse complement strand
TCCGCATCCTGAACGGGTCGCCCACCGAGGACGACCTCGCGCCCTTGCGCATCGCCACTGGCAGCGGCCCGGTGCTCTCGGTGTCGTTCGGCTACGCCTTCTGAAGCTGGGCGGGCGGGCGGCCGAGCGCGTCCGCCGCGAAATGCGCACCCTGCGTGCAGGAGGTCCCATTTCATGGACGCGATTGCCCTGTTGACGCGCGACCACCGGGAGGTCGAGCAGCTCTTCAAGCAGTTCGAGAAGCTGACCGAACGCGCGCAGAAGTCGATGAAGAAGATCGTGACGAAGATGATCCGCGA
>VBLM01000132.1 GCA_005879095.1 Deltaproteobacteria bacterium | reverse complement strand
CATGGTGGCCGGCCTGATGGCCTCGATGATGGACCGGACGAAGGACATGGTCCGCGGAGTGGCCGACAAGGCCATGCGCCGCAGTCCGGACTAGCTTTTTTTCTTGAAGCTCCACTCGACGGTGAAATCGGCGACCTGCGTGCCGTCGCGTTGGGTGCCGATCGAGCGGGCGGTGTAGACCACGGGTTCGCCGGTCTTCACGGCCTGTTCGATGGCGGCGCGCATCGCCGAGCCGTCGGAAAAGACGAAACGCGCTTCCGAGGTCGCCTTTTTGGTGAACTTCGCCGAGATGCCGGTGACGAGCGATGAGACTTTCTCGCCGCTCTGCTCGATGAACCAGAGCGCGGGAGCGCCGGTGGACATCTCGGCAGCCATCGCTTGCGCGGCGAAGTAGGTCGAGCCGAACGGGTTCTGCGTCTTCCAGCCCGCCGGCAGCGAGACTTCGGCCCCTTGCTCGTCGAGCCGGCGCATGCGCAGGCCCGCGAAGGCGGCCAGCGGCAGCTTCGACCAGAGGAGCGCGCGGAAGCCGAGCGGATTGGTGAAGATCGTCTTGTACATTTCGCCCCGATTCACTTGATCACCTCATCCAGCGCGGCGTTGAGCGCCGCCGGGTCGTCGAGCATCAGCCAGTGTGAGACGCCGGGGATCGGCGGCCGGTTCTGCACGCCCGGCAGGCGGCTCGCCGTCACCGGATTCGGCGGCGCTTCCGCCTCGATGGCGAACTTCGGCCCCGGGAACCGCGCCACCGCGTCGGCCGCATGGAAGTCGCCCATCTGTCCGCGCAGCGACGCGAACGCCGGCAGGTCCAGCCGCGCCGCCGACGCGAGGATGCGCCGCCGCGTCTCGGGTTTCGCCTTCGGTCCCAGCATCTTCTCGTACGCTTCCTGGAGGCGCTCCGGCGTCATTCCCTCGTCGTGCTTGCGGAAGTACTCCTTCACCTCGGCCGGCGCGCCGCTCGCGTCGCCGACCGCGTCGACGTAGACGAGCCCAGCGAGCTTTTCCGGGTGCTGGCCGGCATAGGACGAGACGATCAGGCCCGAGAAGCTGTGGCCGACCAGCCAGAAGCGGCCGATGCCGAGCGCGGTCACTACTCGGTCGAGGTCCTCGGTCAAGCCGGCGATGGTGTATTCGCGCGCGCGGTCCGACTGGCCGTGGCCGCGGGCGTCGTAAGCGACGGCCCGCCGCGTGGCGCGGAAGTGCGTGAGCTGCGCATCCCAGCAGCTCGCGTCCGAGCCCAGGCCGTGCAGGAAGACGACCGGGACGCCACCGCTGCCGCCGTCCGAAACGTGAAGACCATCGATCCGCGTCACCGGCCGGGCTCCCGCGCATGCCGCGCAGGTCTCGCTCCCACGGCCGCGGCGGCGACTTGACGCGCTTCAGATTCGCGTCCCGCTGTGCATCGAGCGTCCGGCGCTCTTCGGCCGAGAGCGGCGTCGGCGGCCGTTTCAACGAAGCCAGCAGCTGGACGCGCGCCACGCCCTCGATCATCTCCATCTTGTCGCAGCCGTCGAAGAGCGCGCGATGGCCGAAACCCATCGCCAGCGCGCCGTGGCGTTCCATCAGGACGCAGTCGGCCTTGCGCAGGTAAGGCCGCACGGCTTCAGCAACTTTCTCGGTCCCCGGCGTCGCGTAACGCGCCGTCGGCACGTCCCCGAGGGCAGTCACCGCCTCCGGCATGCACGGCAGAAGCTCCTCGCCCGCGAGCGTCAGCGCCACCGCGTGCGGTGGGTGCGCATGGACGACCGCGACGCAATCGTCCCGCTCTTCGTAACATGCGAGATGCAGGAGCAATTCGGACGACGGCTTGCGCAGCTCGTGAAAGGCTTCGCCGTCGAGGTCGGTGACGACGAGCTGGTCTTCGGAGAGAAATCCCTTGTTCACGCCGGCGGGCGTGCAGAGCAGCCGCCGCGGCCCGAGACGGCACGACAAATTCCCTTCGCCCCCGTTGATCAGTGCCCGCGCGTAGAGACGGCGGCCGATTTCGACCATCGCCAACCTGGCCGCCCGCTCTGACGGATACTCGATCACTTAGCCGAGAAGTCGGGCTGCGAGCAGATCCTGCACGTCGAGCAGGCCGACGGGCCGGCACTGGGCGTCG
>VBLM01000716.1 GCA_005879095.1 Deltaproteobacteria bacterium | reverse complement strand
TCAAAAAAGCCTCTTTCACCGGCTGCCGAGTCTCGGGCGTGGCGCGCTTGCCGGTGTCGCCGTCGACGTCGACCCAGACGATCTTCTCGCTCGGCGCCTCGAAGTCCGCCTGCGGCATGCCCTTCAAGGCCTTGGTCATGTAGTCGAGCCAGATCGGCAGCGCGTAGTGGCCGCCGGTGGCGTACTTGTCCATCGGAGATTCGTACGTGTCGTACCCGACCCACACGCCGGTGACGAGGTCGCGCGTGTAACCCATGAACCAGGCGTCGAACAGATCGTTGGTCGTGCCGGTCTTGCCGGCGACCGGCTTGCCCAGCGCGGCCGCCCGTCCGCCGGTGCCGGGCGGCTTGCAGACTTCGGTCATCAGCTGCTGCGTCAAGAACGCCGTCTCGGGCGTCATCACCTGCTCGGGCACCTCGAACAACTTCGCGTACCCGGCCGCGATGCGGTCGTCTTCCCAAGTCCAGGGATCGTAGAAACTCGAATGGTCCTCGAGGATGCGCCCGTCGCGGTCGAGCACGCGGCGCAGGTAGATCATCTTCGCCTTGCGGCCGAGCCGGTTGAACGACGCGTAGACGCCGGTCAAATCGGACAGGTAGACGCACGAGCTGCCCAGCGCCATCGAGAGGTCCTCGTTGATCTTGGTCGAGATGCCGAGCTTGTGCGCCCAGGCGCCCGCCGCTTTCACGCCGACCGCCTGCAGCGTGCGGATCGCCGGCAGGTTCATCGAATGGATCAGCGCCAGCCGCACCGGCACCTCGCCGACGAATTCCTGCTCGTAGTTCTCCGGCTTCCACCGCTTGCCGGTCGAGTCGTCGTCGGTGACGATGGGCGCGTCGAGCAGAATCGTCGAGGCCGTGAAATTGCGCTGCTCGATGGCCGCGCTGTACACGACCGGCTTGAACGCCGACCCCGGCTGGCGGCAGGCCTGGAAGGCGCGGTTGAACTCGCTCTTCTCGAAGTCGTAGCCGCCGATCATCGCGACCACGTAGCCGCTGTTGGGATCGACGCTGATGGCCGCGCCCTGCAGCTTCGGCTCCTGCTCGAGCTCCCAGTCGCCTTTTTTCGAAGCCGAAGCCGGCCGCACCAGCACGACGTCGCCGGGCGAGATCACGCCCTTGAGCGACGTCTGCTTGAAGTACTCGGAATTGATCTCCGGATTCACCTTGCGCGCCCACCACGCGCTGTCCGCGGAGATACGGCCCTTCTGCGCGCCGATCTGGATCGTCGCGGCTTCGCCCTTCTTTTCGACTGCGGTGACGAGAGCGGCGATGATCTCGTCATGAGCGCCTTCGCCCTCGAGAAACGCCTGCTCCTTGCGGGTGAACTCGTCCCACTCTTTCGGCTGCAGATGCATCAGCGCGCCGCGATAGCCCTGGCGCTTGTCGGCGTCGATCACGCCCTTGATCGTCGCCGCGATCGCGTCGTGCTCGCGCTCGAGATCGACCGTGGCGTAGACCTTGAGACCGTCGTTCAAGAGCCGCTCGTTGCCGTATCGCGCGACCAGGTCGCGGCGGATGTGCTCGGTCACGTACGGCGCCGTCTCGCGGAAGATGTCCTGCACCGGGTAGACCTTGATCGGCGCGTCATCCGCGTCCTTGCGCTCGTCGGAAGTGATCATCCCCTCTTCGAACATGCGCCGCAGCACGTACGAACGGCGGCTCTTCGCCTTGTCGGGATGGGCGAACGGCGAGAATTCGGTCGGCGCCTGCGGGAGGCCCGCGATCAGCGCGATCTCCGGCAGCGACAATTCCCACACGTTCTTGCGGAAGTAATTCTCCGCCGCCGCCTGCACGCCGTACGAATGATGTCCTAAATAGACTTCGTTCAAATAGAGCCAGAGGATGTGCTCTTTGTCGAAGTTCGTCTCCAGCCGGCGGGTGAGGATGAACTCGCGCACCTTGCGGCGGATGCCGGCCACGCCGTGCCGCTCGTGCGCGGCCTTCACGCCCTCGGCGGAAGCGAGAATGGCTTTCGCGGTCTGCTGCGAGAGCGTGGATCCGCCGACGATGCGCTTGTGCCGGATGTACGTCTGGTACAAGCCGCGCAGAAGTCCGGTGAAACTGACGCCGGAGTGCTCGAAGAAGCCGGCGTCCTCGGAAGCGATCACCGCCTGCTTCACCCGCTTGGGAATCCGCTCGTACGGCACCACCACGCGGCGCTCGTTGTAGAACTCGCCGATCAACTGCTCGTCGCCGCTCCAGATGGTGCTGACGATCGGCGGCCGGTAGTGGCGTGCCCAGTCGATCGACGGCAGGCCCTTGGCGAACGCGAGATACGCGGCGAAGAGAACGCCGGCGGCGATCACCGAAAGCACGGCCGACGGGATCGCGATCAGCACCCACAGTGGCCGTTTCCCGGGACCGCGATCAAGGGTCAGCCGGTCGTAGGCGCGCCGGACGAAAGGCTGATGGGGAAGATCGTTGGGCATCGGTCTTGTCCTACACCGAAACAGGCGATCTGGCGCGATTCATCCCTTCAAGTGTAATCAGCCGGCCGCCTGGATGCCTGCCCGCGGAAGCACCTGCGCAAGCTCGTCCGGCAGAGGTGAAACGAACACCAGCCGTTTTCGGTTTAACGGGTGCGGCAATGAGAGCCGCTGTGAGTGCAGGAACATGCGTTTGAGACCCCACTGCCGCTGCGCCAGGCGGTTGAAGGGAAAATCGCCGTACTTTCCATCTCCGACGATCGGGTGGCCGATGGCCTCCAGGTGCCGCCGGATCTGATGTGTCCGTCCCGTTTCGATGGTCAGTTCCAGCAACGTCGCTTCCGGCCCCCCGGCCAGCTTGCGCCAGTGCGTGCGGGCCTGCTGCATGTTGACGCCGCGCTGCTGCTTGCTGGTGAACGTCTGCTGGCGCTCGGCGAGCCGCAGGTCGATGCTGCCGCTTTCCTTCTGGAATCGGCCCTTCGCCAGCGCGAGATACGTCTTGTCGGCTTCACCGGCGGTGAACATTTCGGTGAGCCGGACCATCGCCTGCCGCGTCTTTGCCACCACGACCACGCCGGACGTTTCCCGATCGAGCCGGTGCGCGGGGCTGGGCTTGAACTCGCCTTCGGGCGTTTGCAGACCCTGCCGCTCGAGATACGCGCGCGCCTGATCGACCAGCGTCTCGCCGGTGATCCCGGAGCCGGGGTGGATGGCGAGCCCGGCCGGCTTGTCGCAAGCGAGGATGTGCTCGTCTTCGTAGAGGACCTTGAAGTCCTGTCCGACCGCCGTGGCAGGTTTCGGCGGCGGCGGGGCGATCGGCTGCAGGACGTGCACGGTGATCTCGTCGCCCGGCGCGAGCAATTGCGCGATGTCCGCTCGCGCACCGTTGACGCGCACTTTCTTGGTGCGGACGAGCTTGTACAGGTGGCTAAGCGGCATGTTCTCCATCCGCCGCCGGAGGAACTTGTCGAGCCGCTGGCCGGCCGCGTCGGGCGTGACCTTGAAGTCGAGCCTCATTTCTGCGTCTCGCTGAAGTCGGCGACGCGCCAGGTTCCGTCGGGTTCTCTGAGCAGACGCAGATGCGCGAGCCGCTGCAATTCGCCGCCGCCTTGCGGGCGGATGTCGAGCTCGTAATCGGCGGTGCGCTCTCCGCCCTCGCCCGCGAGCGCCTTTCGCGAGTAGTAGACGCGCACCTGGCGCATGGTCATGCCGGTGTTGCCGCGGCGCGCTTCGGCGGTGAGGCCGAGCTCGTCTTTCAGCCGCATCGTCGCCACGCCGGTGGTGAAGGCGAGCGCCGAGTCCTGGTCGGATTCGACGTAGTACTTGTCGACGAACTTGTCGGCGACGGCGGCGGGATCTTTCATCCCGCCGCACGCGAGGAGGCTCGCGAAGAGAAGTATTCTCAACGCCACA
>VBLM01000711.1:614-3665 GCA_005879095.1 Deltaproteobacteria bacterium | reverse complement strand
CAACCTGTATTCGACGGCCATCGACTATTCGCGCTTCCTGCAGCTGCTGCTCAACGGCGGCCGCGGCATCGTTTCGAGCGCTGCCTTGCGTCAGATGATGCAGAACCAGATCGGCGATCTGATGGTGGAGCGGCAGCCGGTCGCCAGCGATTTTTCGCGGCCGTATCCTCTCGGCGCCGGCGTCGACAAATGGAGCCTCGCTTTTCAGGTCGCCGCCTCGGGGCCGGCAGCCAACCGCCGCAGTCCCGGTTCTCCTCGTGCAACTGCTCCCGTTCTACGACGACCGCGCGATCGCTTTGCTCACGGCGTTCGAGGAACAGGTCTACGAGTAGCTATTCTTCGAGGATGAACTTGCGCGGGTTGTCGGCCACGCCGTTGACGCGCACTTCGTAGTGCAGGTGCGGTCCGGTCGAGCGGCCCGAGTTGCCGACCGCGGCCACGAACTGGCCGCGCTTGACCTTCTCGCCCACTTTCACGTCGATGCGCGAGAGATGGCCGTAGCGGGTCTTCAACCCGTATCCGTGATCGATCACCAGCACGTGCCCGTACCCGCCTTCGAGGCCGCTGAAGACGACCGTGCCGTCGGACGGCGCGCGCACGGGCGTACCGAGACCCGCCGCCACGTCGATGCCTTCGTGCATCACCCGCTCGCCGGTATACGGGTCGAGACGTACGGAAAAGTCGGACGTCACCCACCCGCGCACCGGCCAGATCGACGGCGCGGATGCCAGGAGCGCCTGCTGATCCTCGAAATAGCTCTTCAGGGCGCGGGCTTCCTGTTCCTGCGCCTTGACCTTCTTGTCGAGGTCGTCGAGAGACTTGAGGAGGTCGGGATCCTGGTCGGCGGTCGGCAGCGACTTGGCGTCGCCGTCGGCGATCATCCGGCCCTCTCCGCCGGCCACCTTGCCGACCGGCCCCATCCCCGAAGTAGCCGGCTCGGTCGCAACGCCGCCGCCGACGAATTCCGGCGGGTTTTGACCCGGCTCCGGCTGCGGCATGTTCAGCTTGCGGTCGGGGTCGTTCAAAGAGGTGATGTGGCGCAGGTTGGCGTTGAGCCGCTTGACCCGATCGAGCTCGTCGTTGATGTGGGCGAACTTCTGCTCGGCCTCGCGCCACCGGTTCTGCAATTCCAGGTTCTCGGCCCGAATCAGCTCATTTTCCGCGACCTTACCGACTACGGAAAAATAGTGCGCAAGCGCGCCGATGAGCGCCAGCACGACCAGCGCGGCGCACACGCCCACCCGCACGAGCATCCGGTGCTCGAGTCGGATCTTCTTCACCTTGGCGTCGCGATCCGGGACCAGGAGGATCGTGTACGACTTGTCCAAGGAACCTCCAGACGGGTGGTACTTCCTTACCCAAACCCGCCACGCGCGCGACTGCTTCCCGGTGCGATGCGAACCTCGCGCCAGCCTGCCGCTTACTCGGGCGGCCGTCCAGTATTGGAAAGTCACGACCTTAGTCAATGGCTCAGGTGAGAAAAAGCGTGCCCTCGGCCGCTTGATCACTCAACGCGTTGCACCACGACCACCGTGATGTTGTCGTCGCCGCCGCGTTCGTTGGCGAGTTGGATCAATTTCTCCGGAACGGCGTCGAAATCGTTCTGCAGCAGGGCGTCGCGGATCTCTTCGTTCGTCATGAGGTTCGAAAGCCCGTCCGAGCAGAGCAGGAACTTGTCGCCCGGCCGGGTCTCGACGCCGATCACATCGACCAGCACGTCCTCTTCGAAGCCGACCGAGCGGGTGATGATGTTCTTCAGCCGGCTGTGGCGGGCTTCCTCTTCGGTCAGGAGGCCGGCGCGGACCTGCTCGTTGACCAGCGAGTGGTCTTCGGAAAGCTGATGAACGTCGCCCTCGCGGACCAGGTAGGCGCGGCTGTCGCCGACATGACCGATCAACGCCTTCGTCCCGTGCACCAGGAGTGAAATGCAGGTGGTGCCCATGCCCGCCAGCTCCGGGTTGGCCCGGCTGGTGCGGAAGACGGCGGCGCACGCGCCCTCGACCGCTTCCCGCAGCGCGCCCGCGAGTGGTGTGTTCTCCAGGGGCGCCGTGCTCGCGAACGGGTCTTCGGCGCGCAGCTTGGCCGAGAGCAATTCCCGCTCGATGGTCTGCACCGCCAGCCGGCTCGCAGTCTCGCCGCCGGCATGGCCTCCCATGCCGTCGCAAACCACGTAGAGGCCCAGGTCCTCGTTGACGAGGAAGCTGTCCTCGTTGTGCTCGCGCTTCATGCCCACGTCGGTGCGCGCGGCGCATCGGTACCTGGCCATTGCGGCTACTTTACGCGTCTTTCGCTGAGCTGGTGGAGCAGCGATTCGTACTCGCCGCCGAAATCGATCCGCGTGATCGACCCGAGCTTGACGGTCATGGTTCCCGCCATCCACCTGCCGGTCGTGTCGATCAGCTTGAGAACGGCCTCGCGCGGTCCGAGCACGACCGGCCGCCCGATCCATGCCACGCCGCGGTCGTCGTTCTCCCGCTCGATGCTCACCAGCGGCCACGCGGTCGCTGCAGTTCGAAGGAGCTCCTCGGTACTGGACACCGAGATCCGCGGCGGCCGGCGCGGACGCAGCCGCTTGAGTCGGACTACTTCCCCGCTGAACGACCCGCGCTCGGACTGCTCCGCCGCGTCGATGTCCCGGGCGCGGACGGCGACGTATCCGTTGAGCACCCACATCTCGGAGTCGAGGCGGTGCAGCAGCAGCCACTCGGCCGAGCCGACCACGAATCCATACAACCGCCGGTTGCCGCGCCGGTCGACGCGGTAGACCACGTATGGAGCAAAGGCTGTCTTCTTCATGCGCTCTTCCGGTTCCGCTTCGGCTCTTGTGCCGCGGCGAGCAGCTCGCGAGCGTGTTGCAGCGCGACGTCGGTGGTCTTGCCCGAGAGCAGCCGGGCCAGCTCGCGGACGCGGT
Source organism: Deltaproteobacteria bacterium (assembly GCA_005879095.1). Classification (GTDB taxonomy): domain Bacteria; phylum Myxococcota; class Myxococcia; order Myxococcales; family 40CM-4-68-19; genus 40CM-4-68-19. The sequence goes on along the minus strand of VBLM01000711.1, from coordinate 754 downwards.
CGTCGCCTTCGACAGTTGCGACACGGCTGTGGGTGCGACCTTTCAACACCTCTTTTTCGGCGGTCAGGTGGGTACCGGCGAAGACGGCGATCTGCGGCAGGTGGGTGATGCAGATGACCTGCCGTCTCTTTGCGACTGCG
>VBLM01000711.1:0-555 GCA_005879095.1 Deltaproteobacteria bacterium | reverse complement strand
TCCGCCAGGACGCGTTTCACCGCGAGGAGGACGCGTGACAGCTCGCCGCCCGAGGCGATCCGGGCCAGTGGCCGCAGCTCTTCGCCCGGGTTGGGCGACAAAAGCAGTTCCGCGGTCTCGAGGCCGCGCGGGCCGAGGCCGTCGATGGCGCCCTCGGTGGCGGGCGCGAAGCGGACGTCGAGCTGCGACTTCATGCCGAGAGACGCGAGCTCGCCCGCCACGGCTTTCGAAAAGCCGGCCGCCGCGGCCTGCCGCTTCACCGACAGCTTCTCCGCCAGCGCGCGTGCCGCCGCCGACAGCATGCGCACCTCTTCGACGCGGCGCGCCAACTCCTCGTCGTGGTTCTCCAGCGACGCAAGCTCGCGCGTCATCTCTTCGCGCCGAGCGAGCGCTGCCGCCAGCGTGCCGCCGTGTTTGCGGGAGATCTTGCGCAGCACTTCGATGCGCTCGTCGAGCTCTTCCAGGCGCTGCGGATCGCCACCGCACCGGGCGGCGTAGCGCGACAGCTCACGCACGGCTTCGTCGAGCTCGGCCGAAGCGCCGCGCACCGTCTCC
>VBLM01000134.1:3015-4099 GCA_005879095.1 Deltaproteobacteria bacterium | reverse complement strand
CAATTCGGCCGTTGGCATAGTCATTGCGTATGGTGTCCCCGAATTCGGTGAGCTTCGGCGGCTACGCCGGGCGCGGGATCGTCCATCAGTTGCGCGGAGCGCGCGCGTAGCTCCGGAGTGCGCGGCGCGATGGCGAGCGCAGTGCGTACCAGGCCGTCGCGGCCGGCGCGCAAGAGGGGCGTGCCTTCGAAACGACGGCGCGCTTCGGCCTGCGTCAGCGCGAGCAGGTCGTCGACCGCCAGTGAAGGCGTGCGTGCGCGCAGTGGCACCAGCGTGGCCGGCGGAGCGCGGCGGTTCCATGGGCAGACGTCCTGGCACGCGTCGCAGCCGAAGAGGCGGCCCTCGAAGCGCGCTGCGAGCTCCGGTGGAATCGGGTCGCGATGCTCGATGGTGTGGCACGCGATGCACTTGCGCGCATCGACGTAGCGCGGCTCCGGGATCGCGTCGGTGGGACAGGCCGGAATGCAGAGCGCGCACTCGCCGCAGCGATCGGGGTGCGGCGCGTCCGGTTCGAGCGCGGCGTCGGTCACCAGCGCGCCGAGCAGCAGCCACGAACCGAGCCGCTCGTTGATCAGGCAGCCGTTCTTGCCGATCCAGCCGATCCCGGCCTCCTGCGCCCATGCTTTCTCGAGGACCGCGCCGGTGTCGACCTCGCAATAGACCTGCGCGCCGAAGCTGCGCAGCCAGGCGGCGAGCTTGCGGGCCGGCTTGAGTATCACGTTGTGGTAGTCGCGCCCGCGCGCATAACGGGCTATCGAGAGTTCACCGGTTATCGGCTCCGGATCCTGCGGCCCCGGCGCGTACGATGCAGCGACGACGATAACCGACAAAGCGCCGTTGACCAGCCGCGAAGGATCGAGCCTCTCGGCGCGCCGCTCGCGCACGTACGAAAGCTTCGCGTCCCAATCATTCGAGGTCCAACGATCGAAGCGCGCCGGATCGAGCTTCCGCGCCCGCGCGATTCCGCACAGATCGAATCCCAGGTCGCGCGCCCGCGCTTTCACCTGCTCCGAGGTCATCGCTTCATCGTGATCGCGAGCCCGTCCCGCACCGGCACGATCGTCGAGACGAGGCCTTCGCTGCC
>VBLM01000134.1:0-2901 GCA_005879095.1 Deltaproteobacteria bacterium | reverse complement strand
GCCAGCGCGCGCGGGTACTCGGCCTTCTCGCCGTCGAGGAAGACGATGTCGAGGCCCGATTCGGCGCGCGCCAGCGCTTCGAGGCCGTCGCCCGCCGGCTCGAAGCGGCAGCGGTCGAGCAGGCCGGCTTTCACGAGCCATGCGCGCGCGCGGTCGAGGTTTTCACGATCGAAATCGGTGAGCGTCACCGTTGCGCCCGGCTCGAGCGCGCGGGCGAACCAGAAGGCGGAGTAACCGAATCCGCTGCCTACCTCGAAGATGCGGCTGGCGCGGACCAGGAGCGATAGTTGCGAAAGCAACTGTCCGAGCACCTGGCCGACGATGGGAAAACCGTCGCGCTCGTCCGCATACCGCCGCATCTCGGCCTCGACCGGGTCGGGCGAGCCCGCCAGCCGGGTGAGGTAGTCGTCGATCAGGGGATCGACGATGTCCATGTCGCCTTGCATGAGCCGCACAAGGTAGCGCAAAACTTTCCCGATGGAACGCATCTATCGCTTGCTCTGCGCCGCGCTGGTCGGCGCCGACCTCTTCTTCATCGTCGCGGCGCAGGTCTCTTTCGCGCTGGCCCGTCCGCAGGCGGGCGATCTGGTCGGCGCGATGCTCGCGCGCCTCGACGCGGCAACGCTGGTCGTGACTGCCGCCCTCGTCATCCTCGCCGGCCGGCGTCCGGCGGCCCTTCTGCCGCTCGCAGCCGGACTGTGCGCGGCCGCCTCGGTGCTCTACTTCACGCCGCAGATGCACGCCATGCGCGAGGCCGGGCAGATCGGCGGCCCGCGGTTCGGCATGCTCCACGGCTTGAGCAACGTGCTCCTTCTCGTCGAGATGATCGTCCTCGCGATCGCCGGCTGGATCGGCTAGAAGCCGCAACATGTCGATTCCGGTCACGCTGATCCCCGGCGACGGCATCGGGCCCGAAGTGGTCAACGCCGCGGTCGAGGCCATCGAGGCGGCCGGCGCGCGGCTGGAATGGGAGCGCGTCGCCGCGGGCGCGGGCGCGGTGCCGACGCACGGCACGCCGATCCCGCCGGGTACGCTCGACTCCATCCGCCGCAACAAGCTGGCCTTGAAAGGACCGCTGGCGACGCCGATCGGCGAGGGTTTCCGCAGCGTGAACGTGGCGCTGCGGAAGGAGTTCGACCTCTACGCCAACGTCCGGCCGGCGCGCAGCTTCGCCGGCGTGGAGACGCGCTACACCGGCGTCGACCTGGTGGTGATCCGCGAGAACACGCAGGGCCTCTACTCGGGCGTCGAGCACTACATCGACGAGGAGCGCACCGCGGCCGAGAGCATCTCGATCATCACCAGGAAGGGATCGGAGCGCATCGTCGAGTACGCCTTCGACTTCTGCAAAGCGAACAAGCGGCGGCGGCTGACGCTGGTGCACAAGGCGAACATCCTCAAGTGTACGAGCGGTCTCTTCCTCGACACCGGGCGCGCGATCGCGGCGAAACATCCAGACATCGATTTCCGCGAGATGATCGTCGACAACTGCGCGATGCAGCTGGTGAAGAACCCGAGTCAGTTCGATGTACTGGTAACTACAAATTTGTTCGGCGACATCCTGAGCGACCTGACCTCCGGATTGATCGGCGGACTCGGGTTGACGGCGGGCGCCAACATCGGCAAGAACGCGGCGCTCTTCGAAGCCGTGCACGGGACCGCGCCGGACATCGCCGGAAAAGGGATCGCGAATCCGACCGCGGTGATGCTGGCGGGCGTGATGCTGCTCGAGCACATCGGCGAGCGGACGGCGGCGGACCGGCTGGCGACGGCGATCCGCGAAGCGATCGCATCGAAGGACGCGGTCACGCCCGATCTCGGCGGGAGCGCCTCGACGCGGATGTTCACCAACGCCGTTCTCAAGCGGTTGAAGTGATCAACCACGCCGCGCCGTCGCGGATCTCGATCGCCAGCGGCGTGAGCGGCTGCCCGTCGCACGGTCCGCCCATGCAAGCGCCGGTCGCCGGATCGAACCGCGCCCCGTGCGCCTGACACTCGATCTCGCCGCTGGGCTGCCAGAGCCGTCCGTCGCCGACGTCGACGGGCTGCGCCCGGTGCGAGCAGACGTTGAGATACGCATGCACGGTTCCGTCGGCTGCGCGCACGGCGAATCCTTCGAAGCGAGGGTCAGGCAGCGGAAATCGGACCGAACCCCGCTCGCGCAATTCCGACAGCAGAAACAGCTTCACGCCGGTTTCCACGGAATCTCGCGCCCGCCGCTGCGCAGGTTGGCAGCGCGCGCCATCGTGAAGAGCAGGTCGGACAGCCGGTTCAAGTACGCCAGCGCATCGGGAGAAGCCCCCAGCGTCACGCAAGCGCGCTCGGCCCGCCGGCACACCGTGCGGCATAAGTGCAACGCAGCTCCGGCGCGCGACCCGCCCGGCAGGATGAAATTGCGCATCTCCGGCAGCTCGCCCGTCAGCCGGTCGATCTCGCGCTCCAGCCGCGCGACGTGCTCGGCCGTGATGCGCGGCACTTCCTTCGGCGCCTTGGACGCGTCCGGCGTGGCCAACTCGGAGCCGAGCGTGAACAGCTCGCTCTGCAGCGCGTCGACCAGCGAGCGCAGGTCCGGCTGCTGCAAGACTTCTTCCCGCGCCACGCCGAGCGCCGAATTCAGCTCGTCGACGTCGCCGTACGCCGCGACGCGCAGGTCGTCCTTGCGCACCCGAGGTCCACCGAAGAGGCCGGTCGAGCCGTCGTCTCCGCGACGCGTGTAGATCTTCGCCACGGCGCCTCATAAGATCGAACCTTCATGCACCGCAAGGGCCTGCACTGCGGATCGACCGCGATGGGGGACGCGCTCCGCGTCAGGGGCCTCGACCTGCCCGAGCCGCTCCTTTTCGGCCTCGGCGCGGGGCTCGGGTTCTCCGTGCACGAGGGCGACACGACCCTCCAGCCGCC
>VBLM01000710.1 GCA_005879095.1 Deltaproteobacteria bacterium | reverse complement strand
ACTGCCGTTCCCGCTCGGGTCACCGCAGATTGCCGCCGCAAACGCCGTCCTCGACCGTCCCGAGCGCACCCGCCGCGCCGCGTTGTTGCTGGTCCGCGAGCGCGCCCGCGTCGCGCGGTCTTTTCGCGAGCTCGGTTGCGCCGTATCCGAGAGTCCCGCGCCGGTCCTGCTGCTGCGGCATCGGGCCGCCGGCCGCCTGCTGTTCGCCCTGCAGTCCAAAGGCCTGCCCGTCCAGGAAGCCCACTGGGACACCTCGGCGCTGGTCCTCGGCCTCGGCCCCCGCGCCCAGAACGATCGCGCGCTGTCCGCTGCCAGACGGGCGCTCAACCCCTGAAAGCATTACAATGTGGGCGGATGGACGACCTGCGGGTCTTGAATCGCAGGGGTCTTCCGGCCGTCAAAAGCCGAGGAGAACCGTATGCGTAGCTTCCTCATCGTCTTGCTGACCGCAGCCCTGGGCTGCCTCTACGAGCGGCCGTACGTCGCCGCCGAGCCGAGCGTGGCCGCCCCGCCGCCTCCGCCGGCCGAAACCGTCCAGCCCGATTCGAGCTACGAGGCGCAGCAGCCGCCGCCGCCCGCGGGCAGCGAGATTGCCGACGAGGACGTCTTCACCGGCGGGCTTTCGCCCTACGGCACCTGGACTTACGTCGCGCCCTACGGCCGCGTCTGGATCCCGGCAGTCGGCTGGGGCTGGCGCCCGTACTACTACGGCCGCTGGGTCCTGACCGACTGGGGTTGGACCTTCGTCTCCGACGATCCCTGGGGCTGGGCCGCCTATCACTACGGCCGCTGGAACTACGGCATGGGCGTCGGCTGGTACTGGATTCCCGGCCGCATCTGGGGTCCGGCGTGGGTGAGCTGGCGGTACGGGGGCGGTTACGCGGCATGGTGCCCGCTCGGACCTGACGGGATCATTTTCGGCTACCGCCATCCGGCCTGGGTTGCGGTCCGCGAGCAGCACTTCACGCAGCCGATCCCGCGCGCTGCCGTTCCGACGCATGCGACGGCCGGAATCGTGACTACCGCGCGGCCGCTGGGTGGACCGAGCGCGCGACCCTCG
>VBLM01000709.1 GCA_005879095.1 Deltaproteobacteria bacterium | reverse complement strand
ATCCGCGGACCATCTTCCGCCACCTCGAGCGGATGGAGGCCGAGAAGCGCGGCGAGACCCTCCCGCCCGACGAAACGCTGGGCGAGGAGGGCTGACAGAAGTGTCGCACGCGCACGCCGGCCCCGTTTGGCCTACATTGCACAAGCCGTTGAAATCGCGGCATTTTGTTCGTGGCCTGACGCTTGCGATCAGAGTGGCTGTGCTCGTGTGCGCACTGACGGGAGAGGCCTGCCTCGTGCCCCAGAGTGTGGACCCTATCGCCACGGTCCCACACCCGCCGCCGCATTTCGTGCTGGAGAGCATCCGCAAGGAACTGCTGGTACCCATCATCCCGCTCTACCGGCAGGGGGCGGCCGACGCGGCGCTCAACCCGCCCTGCCACTGCGAGCTGGAGCTGTCGATCCCGCTCGTCGAGGAGGACGACCCCACCATCGTTCTCCAGACGCGCTGGTTCGTCGATTACAACGTCGCGGTGCCGGCCTCGGTGCTGGTCCGGCATACCTTCACCTCGGACATAGGCTTCAACACGCCGGATACCATTCGGCAGCTGGACGTCTGGGACGTCGACGCGGACGCCGTGGGGATCGGCAGCGGCATCCACGTGGTGGACGTGGTGGTGGGCGAGAAGGCCGGCTTCGACGACAGCGCGAACCTGGCGCGGCCCAACCAGACGATGTTGCCGAACTACAGCGCCGACACCTACCGCTTCGTCGTCAACGTCAACGTGCAGCAGGACGCGAGCCGGCCCACGTGCCCCATCGAGTTCCCGTCGGTGAGGGTGTGCCGATGAAGCGCGCCGCCCTGCTCTTTGCGCTCTGCGCGTGCTCGCTGCGGAATCCGCGGGTGGACGTGCAGCCGTGCTCGTCGAGCCGGCAGTGCGACCAGAACGCGGTCTGCTTCCTCGGCGAATGCCGGCCCCACTCCTCCGCGCTGTCGCTGGTGGCGGTCGAGGTGCGGCCGCCGAACGATTCCATGCTCGGTACGCTCCAGGTGGGCGGGATCGACCTGCAGCAAAGCGCGGTGAAGGATTTCACCCTGCTGGCGCCGCTGGCGGGCTCGGGCACCGTCGTGCAGACGCAGGACGCGAACGCCGGGACCGCGCCGGTGCCGGACGCGCTGGTCACGTTCACCGAGCACGATCCGCCGATCGCCGATCGGATCGAGCAGGTCTCCGCGCGCACCGACCCGGGCGGGTCGTACACGGCGCGGCTGCCGCAGGGTCTGTGGGACATCCTGGTACAGCCGCCGGCGCCGCTGCCGCCGTACCGGCCGTCTTCGCCGCTGTCGACTGCCGCGCCGCAGCTCAATCTGACGCTGCCGAGCGTGAACTCGCTGGTGCACGTGCAGAACGCGCTGCTGATCGTCGACGGCGGGCCGATTCCGGGTGCGGACGTGACCGCGGTCGATTCCGCGGGGACGCCGCTCTCGGCGCCGTCGCTGACGCAGGCGGACGGCGGTTTCTCGCTGCTGTTGCCCCCGGGTACGAGCGGGTACTACCTCCAGGTCGGCCCGCCGCCCGATGCGGATGGCGGGACGCCGCTGCCGAACTACGACCTGTTGCCTTCGACCTCGCCGGTGTCGGTCGATCTGCCGCCGATCGCGATGCTGCAGGGTACGGTCGTCGACTCGATGGACGCCGGGGTCGCGGCGGCTCGCGTCTACGCCCGGCACGAGGGCGTGCCGTGGACGCTGGCCCGCTCGACGACCGCCGATTCCAACGGCGCGTATTCTTTGACGCTTCGAGCGGGCGATTACGCGGTCGAGGCGGCGCCGCCGGCGACGGTCGATGCGCCTGCCGTCTCGCCCGAGAGCGCGGTCCTGCTCTCGGCCGCCGCGCCCACTACGCTCAACCTCATTTGTCCGCCGAAAGTGCGCGGCTTCGGGCTCATCATCCGCTCGGACGGCGCGCCGGTGGGAGCGAACTACCAGATCACGGCCACGCGCCTTGCGGACAAGCTGCTCACCACGCGGGCGGCATTCTCCATCCCGACGACGGCCGACGGCATCTGGCACATCACCGCCGATCCGGGGCGGTATCGGGTCGAGATCGTCCCCACCGCCGACAGCGGGCTGCCGCGCAAGATCGTCCAGCTCGATCTCCCGGGCGGAACCGGGCCGGGCGAGTTCCAGCTGCCCACCATCGCGCTCTCGCCGCCGCTGCTCGTCGGCGGCACAGTCTGCTTCGGGACCTCGAACTGCCAGCAGGCGACGACCTCGCAGCGGGTAACCAACGCGACGGTGAGCTTCTTCGCCCTCGATGCCAACGGTCACGGCGTGCTGCTGGGCAGCGGTCCGACGGATACGAGCGGGCACTACAAGGTCGTGCTGCCCGACGTCGCCCAGCCCGGCGTCGCGACGGGACGATGATGGCCCGGGATCCCGCGCTCAAGCCGTACCGCATCGCGGTGTACTGCGTGTACGGGCTGTTCTGCGGGGTCCTCTTCGCGCAGCTCTTGCGATCGGTCATCGGCGATCTCTACGGCCGCCAGCCGGCGACCGCCGCGCAGGAGTCGCCGACTGCGTGCCTGGAGGACGTGCAGCGACTGTGGGACCAACTCTCGGCGCGCGCCGTTCAGCCGGCGCCGGGCGGGATCGAGACCGACGCGCTCGCGCGCGAGTGGGACAGCTGGTCGCGGCGCTGGGAGGACGAGGTCGACGCGGTCAGCAGCCGCTGCAAGCTCGATTCACCGACGGACGCGGCGTCACGCTCGCTCTCCGGCGCGCTCGACGGCATCGAAGACCTCCGCCGCCGCCTGTCCCGCTCCGGCGAAGACGCCTCCGAAGACGCCCGCCGCGTGAAAGACTCCCTGGCAGACGCCCGCCGTCAACTGGGACTTAAATGAAATGGCTTCAAGCGCACCGCGGAGGCGCGGAGAGCGCGGAGTTTTTTTGAAAAACAAACTCCGCGAAACTCTGCGTCCTCCGCGTCTCCGCGGTGAGATTTGCTTTTCCGCGTTATTGCGGCGGCTTGGGGGCGGCCGTGATCGGGGCGGTGCCGGGCATGTTTGAGGCAGCCTGGATCTTGCGCAGGCGGTTGCGGATCATCGGCGCGAAGTCGCTGCCTGGATAGAGCTTCTCGGCGCGCTCGTAAACGGCGGCGGCCTTGGCCGGGTTGCCCGTCTCTTCGTATGCCTGGCCGAGCAGGAGACCCGCGTACTGGGCGGTCTTGGTGCCGCCGGTGTTCTTGAGGAAGTTCTCCAGCGGGACGATCGCGCCCTGGAACTCCTTGGTCTGGATACGCGCGCTGCCGAGGTGGTACCAGACCTGCGCGTCGTCGACCTTCGGCTGCAGCTCGACGTAGTGGCCCAGCTGCTCCGAGACGGCCTTCCAGTCCTGCCGGCGGAACGCGCTCTGGCCGGCGGCCAGCGCCATGTCGGCCATCTTCTGTTTCATCCCGGCGGCGCGGTCTTCGATGGCGCGCGCTTCGAGCGGCGAGATCTGGCTGCGATCGAGATGCATGGCCTGGGTCATCGCCTGGTTCAGGCCGGGGCCTTCCTTCTCGGTGCCGAGGAGATCGTAGACGCGCATCGCCTTGTCGGACGCGTCGCGGCGGACCTGGTCGGCGGCCTTGATCTTTTCCGCGTCCTTCTGCAGCGCGACCGCGCGGGCTTCGTTGGACGAGGCCTCCTCGCGGGCGGTGCGGACTTCGGCGCGCGCGTAGGCGATGGCGCCGACGGAGGCGATGATGGCGACGACGATGTACGCCGTCACGCTGGTCATCCAGTGCCGCTTCTCCTGCTCCTCGTGCTTGCGGCCCATCTGCTTGAGCTCGGCATGCAGATTCTTGAGCAGGCTGTCGGTCTTGATGATCAGGTTCCGCGCCTCGAGGATCTCCTTGCGCAGGACGGCATAGTTGCCCCCCTCTTGCGGCT
>VBLM01000708.1 GCA_005879095.1 Deltaproteobacteria bacterium | reverse complement strand
ACAGCCAGTTGCGGGAGAACAGCTTCTCGATCTCTTCGGCGAAGATCGCCGGGCTGGTGAAGTACGCGCGTGGCAGGGCACGCGCGCCCTCGAGGGGAATCTCGGTACGCTTGACGAAGGTCGCCATCGGGGCCTCAGGGAGAATCTCGCATCGCGACCGGGGCTTTGGGAACCTTGACAACCGCCCGACGACAGAAAGACACTTCGAAAGGCGGGTTCTTCGGGGGAAGCATGCCTCGTTACAAGCCCAGCGACGACGGGACCGTGGTCGGCGGCAAGGTCGTCGTCTACATGGGTACCGGTCCACAGTCGACGGCGCTCCTCGAGCGATCGGCGAAGGCGGCGGTGGCCAAGGCCACGGCAGCCGCGCTCCAGTCGGCCGCGAAGCGAGGCGCCCCGCTTTGCGAGGACTGCGAGCGAGCCCGCCGCGAGCTGGAACGCGGCTACGTGCCCAAGCCGCGACCGGAGACGCGCGTACAGAGGAAACACGGCGAGGAGCCGCAGCGCGGCCAACTCCAGACGCGGGAAGAGCGCAAAGGCGAACCGCAGCCGCCCGCCGAGCGCGCGCAGGTGGAAGCCAGGGTCCCGGAAGGATCCAACGCCGTGCCGGCTTCGCGCGCCAAGGATCCGACCCCCTCCGCCGCGCCGGCGGAGCAGCGCGTCCACCTCGTCCTGCAAGGGGGCGACGGCGAGCCGCTTTCGTCCCGTCGCTACACGCTGGAAGTCGACGGCCAGCGCCTCCAGGGGACGACCAGCGCCAGCGGCGCGCTCGACGAGCGCGTGCCGAAGAGCGCGAAGCGGGCACGGCTCGAGCTGCTTTCGGACGGCGCCGCCGAGCCGCTCGTCTTCGAGCTGAACTTCGGCGGCATGCCGCCGGAGACCGACGTCCGCGGCGTGCAGGCCCGGCTCAATGCGCTCGGCTTCGCCGCCGGCTCCAGCGGCGTTCTGGACAAGGACACGATCGACTCCATCAAGGAGTTCCAGGACAGCTACCTGGGCCGCGAGGCCCCGGCCGGCGAACTGGACGACGAAACGCGCCGCGCGCTGCGGGCGGCGTACGGAAGCTGAGCGGACGCGCCATGCCTGAATCGCAGACGCGCTATCTGTTCTGGGACGGCGTGTCCAACGTGGTGGACGGCAAGCTGGACGCGTCGCTGACCTGCGATTTCGCCCTGCTCGAGAAGCCGCAGATGCCGCCGGAGGCGCAGGCTGACAAGCCGGCCCGGCTGTCGCTGACCGTGGACGGCTCGTCGGAAGCGCCGGCCGTGGTGAGGACCAAGGCGCCCTCGCGGCTGCGCATCTACGAGGTCGATCAGACCTTCCGGCCCGGAGTCGATTTGCTCAGCGTGAAGCTGAGGCTCCGGCCGCTGAAAGACGACACTTGCCTGCTGGTCCGCTTCTACTCTTCGGACAAGGTGCTGCTGCACCACGAGGTGTACACCGCCGCCCAGATCAAGCGGATGCCGATGAAGGATCCACGCTCGAACTCCGAGCCTCGCGAGAACCCCGGCCGGGGCAAGGTGGTCAAGACCGTGGGGCCGGGCACCTATACCGTGCGTGCGTGGATCGCCCATCGCAAGGGCTTCTTCGACGGCCACCTGAAGAAATCGGACGAGGAGATCAGCGCGATGCAGGGCGCCTGCAGCTACAAGGCGCTGCGGCCCACCGCCACTGACGAAGAGCGGCAGAAGGAGATCGAGCGCGTCGAGAAGAAGTACGCCGACCGGCTGGGGATGAACCAGACCGCGGTGCCGACGGACGTCGAAGTCATCGTGACCGGGCCGGACGGGCCGGTCGACGGCGTGAAGGTGCGCGTCAGCAACTCGTCACAGAAGAGGCTCAAGACGACCGCGGGCGGAGGGACGGTCGCCTTCGCCGGGGTCAAGGACGGCCAGTGCACCGTCGAAGTCGACTTCAGCGAGGAGCAGGCGAGGAGCTTCTTTGGGTCGGTGGAGAAAACGACCGTCCAGCGGGGCAAGACGACAAAGGTGGCGCTCAAGCTGACCCGCTGGATCAAGAAGACCTCCGGGAGCGACACCCTGCAGCTCGATCCGGAGCTGAGCGACGAGCAGCAGGCGCGCTTCACGGCGGGCATGACGCTCGCGCAGGTCGAGGCCGTGTTCGCCGAGCTGCGCACGGGGCTGGCCTACGAGCTCGGCGCCTGCATCGTCGGCGGAAAGGCCGTCCGCATCACGCGCGGCAAGGGCAAGGACTCGGCTTCTCCCGCGCAGGTCGACGTCACGAAGCTCCTTGCCGGCGCCAGGGACGCGATTCTGACCCACACGCATCCGAAAGGCGTCGTGCTCTCCGCCGACGATTGCGGGCAGGCGGTGAAGGTCGATCTGGCGGAGATCCGCGCCGTCGGCTTCACCACCTCGTCGCTCAAGCGGCCGCTGGGGGGCTGGCCGAAACCCTCGGGTGCGATGAGCGACCCGGCCCTGGATACCCGGGGCATCTACGACTCGCCGACGAGCGACCTGACCAGGAAAGCCTGGCGCGACCGCGACTGGCGCGGCGTCAAGGCCTGGGCCGACGTCGCGGGCGGCGAGCTCGGCGTCGTCAGCTTCAGCACGAACGAGAAGACGGAGCCGTTCGCCGCCGAACGGGCGATGGAGCAATGGCACAACTGCCGCAACGTGGCGAAGGTGCTGGGGGCGAGGTTCGACGACGGCGCGGAGAACTCCGCGAAGGCGTACGCGCGCCTCGTCCTGCGGAATGTGTACGGGTTCACCGGGAGCGCAGCGGCATCGGCGGTGCCGTGAGACGACGCGCCGGTCGAACGGCTCAAGGCGTATCTACCGAAAGAGATGGCTGGCCTTCGGGCAGAAACGAAGCATGTTCTGATCCATCCCGTCGATAGAGGAAGAACCGCCAGCCCGAGAGTCCAGACCAGGCCGTCCGCAGGACGAGCGAATAGGCAGCGATCGCCGGAGGATTCGGGTCGTCGCTGAAGTCGTGGATGACGTACCAGGGCGCGCTTTGGTCGTCGACGTATTCGAATTGCTTCTTTTCGCCTCGCGCGTAGTACTCCAGCACGATCCAGTTGCGGAACTTGTGGTCGCTCGAAAGGGTGACGGTATCGCCGGCCGTGTTCGCCGCCATGTACTGCACGACTTCCTTCGGGTTTCCCCGGTCGAGTCGCGCGATTCCTGCCACGTTCAAGAGCACGACCATCGCGATCGCGACTTGCGGCAATTCGGCGAGCAGGATGAGGAAGAACGGCACGCAGACGAGGAAGTACCGAGGCGCGACGAAGCGCGGCTGCAGCAGCACGAGCGCCGCGGCGGGCGCGAGGAAGATCGCCGTGTAGAAGACGCGCTCGCGAGTGCGGGCGAGCCCGACCAGCGCGACCCCGAGCGCCGGAATCGCGAGCAGCTCCAGCGGCCCGAGCGGCGTTCCGAGCGTCGCCCGCGCGAGACGGCGCACGGTGTCCAGCAGAGGTTCGGGCGTACCGCCGCGGTAGACCATGACGCGCCAGTCGAGCGTCCAGCAGAGGATGAAGACGGCGATCGGCGCCAGAAACCATGCCGGCCGCCGCCATTTCCAGACTGCGAACGCGGCGAGCGCGAAGGCAAACGTCGCGTGCGCCAGGAGGCCGGCGACGGCGCAGATCGCGAAGAGCGCGCCGCGGTCCTGTTTCGCGAGCTCGAAGCAGGCGACCGCGAAGAAGACCATCAACGCGTAGCCGCGCGCTTCGGAGTCGTACTGCGCGAGAATGAAGGACGCCGCGAAGAGAACGAGGACTTTCAGCTTCTCGTGGATCGCCACGACGGCGAGCGTCCCGGCTCCGGCGACGATCGACGGGGCCCGGTAGAGCAGCGGGGAATGCCCATCGCCGAGCAGCCGCAGCCACAGCGACGTCAGGTAATGGTTGTTGTCCGAGTGGATGCCGTCGAAGATCGCCAACCAGCTGGACGCGTGCACCGCCTGCCAGAGCGAGATCAGCTCGTCGAGCCACAGTTCACCCCGCGCGGCCCACAAGCGCAGCGCGACGCCGACCGCGACGACGACCCATCGCAGCCAGGCACCATCGCGCAGTCGTCGATGATCTTCGCGCTCGGATCTGCGCTGTTTTCGTGATCTGCGAGGCACGTGTCGACGCGTCCTTCTCGTCGACCACGACTCGTTGCGCGGGCTATTTCAGAATGGGATCCGGATCCCGGGACTGGGACATATGCCTTCGACGGAAATGGGGAAGTCGCGCACTCGAATACTTAAGCAATCCCGTTTCTCGGAATCGGGACGTCACACTTGCACTGTGCGTCGCGGAGCGCTCGAGAGTCTTCTTTCCCCGAGCCGGTGGTAGGGATCGATTCCACTCTTCATCGCTTCCGCCTACATGCACTCGCGCGCAACCCCCGGAAAGCTCTCGTGTGGGCATCTGCGCGTCGTAGAGCACCCGCCTTCCGTACTAGCGTCTTCGGCACTCGATGCTGGGCAAGAAACTCGTTCAGTGCCGTTCGTGCCGCCTGAAGTGGATCCCCACGGGGGAACCTGCGGGGACGTGCCCTGCGTGCGGGGGCAAGGAGCTCGCCGGCGCCTTCGAGTTGTTCCATGTCGGCCTCGCGCTCGTCGTGCTCGCCGGCATCGCCTGGGTGGTGCCCGCAAGGGCACGCCAGCCCGAGAGGGGACCCCCGGTCGCGACGGCAGCCGCGACGCCGCCGGTCGTCGAGACGAAGCGGGCGGCCGCGCCGCACTACGCGCTCATCCGGGCAAAGAAGCTCACCGCGCACGTGCAGCGAGGCCCCGCCAAGGGCCACACCGTGACGCTGAGCCGCGGCGACAAGGTCAGGATTCTCGATCGAAACGATCGCCGGTACCTCGTAAGCGACCGGCGCGGCAACCAGATCTACGTCACGCTCGACAAGCTCAACCTGCAACAGTCTGCAGACAAAGGGAGGCGATATGTACAGCGCTGAAATCAGCCGCAAGAATCCGGGTTGCTTCATCTTCCTCTTGGATCAGTCCGCGTCGATGGACGATGCCTTCGGAGGCAGCGGCGAACGCCGCAAGGCCGACGAGCTGACGACGATCATCAACAAGCTCATCCACAACCTCTCCATCCGCTGCGCCAAGGGCGACTCGATCTACGACTACTTCCACGTCGCCGTGGTCGGCTACGGGGAGGACACCGCCGTGAAATCGGCCTTCAACGGGCCGCTCTCGGGCAAGGACCTGATCCCGATCAGCGAGCTCGCCAACAATCCCCTGCGCATCGAGGATCGGGTCAAGAAGTCGGACGACGGCGCCGGCGGGCTGATCGAGCAGACGGTGAAGTTTCCGCTCTGGTTCGAGGCCAAACATGCCGGCGGCACCCCGATGAGCGGCGCCTTCAAGACGGCCGCGGACATGGTCCAGCGCTGGGTCGCCGAGCACCCGAAGGGATTTGCCCCGATCGTGATCAACATCACCGACGGCGAATCGACCGACGGCGATCCGGTCGCGGATGCGAAGGCGTTGTGCTCGCTGGGGTCCGAGGACGGCGCCACCTTGCTCTTCAACATCCACCTCTCGTCCGCGGCCGGGAACGCCATCGAGCTTCCCGCCAGCAGCGAGGGGTTGCCCGACCAGTTCGCAAAGCAGCTCTACGAGATGTCGAGCGTCCTGACGCCGT
>VBLM01000707.1 GCA_005879095.1 Deltaproteobacteria bacterium | reverse complement strand
GCCGCGCCAGCTCGCGACGGGAGGCCGCCAGCTCCTTGCCCAGCTCCTGCATCGCGTCCAGCCGCGCCCGGTCGAGCAGGTCTTCGAGATAGAGGACGTCCTTCTCCTCTTCCTTGATCTCGTTGGCCAGCGCGACGCCGAAATTGCGCACGGCGCCCTCGTGGTCGAGCGAACCGCGCGCCAGCGGCGCCCGCGCGATGCTCGTCCGTTGCAGGGCCGGCCCGAGCGAGGTCGAAGCGTACCGCAGCGCGCGGCCGACCGCCCGCGGGGCGAGCTTGTCCTTTAAGAGCTCGGTCCCGGCCGCCGACATTTCCGAGGAGAGCACGCGTCCGTCGCGATCCTTCTGCGAAGTCTGCGCGTACCACTGCGCGGCCGGCTCGCCCTCGGGCGGGGTCGGCTTTTCCTCCAGCCGATCGGCGAGCAGCGCGACCAGCCGTTCCCAGAGCGCCTGCGCGTGGATCAGCGCTTCGCGGCTGTGCTCGGCGGCGGAAAAGATCTTGATCGCTTGCGTCGCCGAGACGCCTTTCTGCGCGCCGTCGACGGCGTCGTTGTCCTTCGCTTCGAGGTGGTAGCTGACCTTGTCGCCCGCGCGCAGCTTCAGGGGCGCGATCTCCCACGTATACGCCCCGCGCAGCCGCTTGGCCGGGACCGCCGGCGTCATCAGCGCGACGCGCTCCTCTTTCGAACCTGCTCTCTGAAAAACGAGCGAAACCTGCTGCAATCCGTAGTCGTCGGTGGCCGACCAGGCGATCTGCACCTGCCCCTGCGGATCGACCTCCAGCATCGGCTTCTTCGGCGCGTCGATGACCACCGATGGAGCTGCGTCGGCGACGATCTCGATCGGCCGCGACGGCCCCTGCGCCACCGTCCGGCCGCGCGCGTCGGCAAACCGGAGGCTCCACTCGCCCACCTGCGTCAGCGTGAAGGTACCCGACAGCTGGCGATGGCCCTGCCCCTGCGCGTCGAGCTTGATGACGGCCCCGTTGACCACCGCGAAGGCCTGCGCCAGGTCGCGATCGGCGCGCGCGGCGATGCGCACTTCCGTGCCGCGCGGCGCGTGCAGGTCACCGGCGGTGCCTTCCTCTGTGCGCGGGGGTAGTCCGGTGTACGCCGGGTAGAGGTAGGTGATCGAAAGGTCGCCCGCGATCGGCGACAGCTCGACCGGCGGCGCGCCGTTGTCGCCGCGCCAGAGCCGCAACAGACCCTGCGAGACATGCCGCGGCGCGACCGACGACGCGGCCAGCCAGATCGCTCCGCTGAACAACAGCGCCGCTGCCGGCCAGCGCAGCCACGACAGCGGCAGGGCGCGCCCGACCTCGATCTTCCTCGCCGACTCCCCCGCCCGCGCGTGCAGCAGCGAAAGAAGCTCGATCGACGCGCCCCTCGGTGGATCCCGCGAAAGCTCCACGCTGGAGAGCAGTTCCGAGGGTCCGCCGAGCAGCCGCGCCAGCCGGGCCGGATCGGTGCGCAGCCGCGAGCGCAAAGAGAAAACGACCACGGCCGCCGCCGACGCAAGCGCGAGAGCGCCGGTGAGGATCCGCGCCCCGAACGTGCCGTTGACGCTGGCGAGCAGCGCACCCGCCAGCAGCGACACCGCGAACCCGGCCGCCAGCAGCCAGACGCCGCGCACGGCTTGAAGCAGGTGCGCGCGGGATCGGGCGCGGACGAGAAGGGCCGCGACCTCCCGCTGCGCGCGCTCGCCGGTCTCGGCCAGCCGCTGCCGGGGCGAGCCGGGCGTGTCCGGCGTGAGCCCGCCGAGGGTCGGAATGTCGCGATGGACCTGCATGCCGGAAAAGTGTCCTTCTATCCGCCGTGGCGCCGCAACGCACCACAGTCTAGACAAGGTTGGGCTTTCGGGGATTCCCGCCGAGCGCCTGCTTCTTTGATCGTTTTGTTTGGTACCTTGGAATGCCCGTGAATTTGCCCCTCTGCAGGACGTCCGAATGAACGAGGTCGAGGATCGTACGCTGGTCCGCGCGGCCCAGAAAGGCGACCAGCATGCCTTCCGGCAGCTGGTCGAGCGGTACCAGCGCAGGATCTACCAGCTTGCGCTCGGCATGATGAAGGATCCGGACGACGCCATGGACATCGCGCAGGAGACATTCGTCAGGGTCCACCGGTATCTGCCGTCGTTCAAGGGCGACTCCTCGTTCTTCACCTGGACGTACCGGATCGCGACCAACCTCTGCCTCGACGCGCAGCGGAAGAAGGGCCGGCTGACGCGGATCGACGCCGAGGAGGGCGACGAGGCCGAGATCGAGGCGGCGATGGACCCGCCCTCGGCGGCGCTGGCCGGCCCGCAGCGCTCGGTGCTCAACGAGGAGCTGCGCGGCAAGCTGGAAGAGGCGCTGCAGGGCCTCTCGGAGAACCACCGGGCGATCCTGCTTTTGCGCGAGCTCGAGGGAATGAGCTACGAAGAGCTGGCGAAGGTCCTGGGCATCCGCAAGGGGACGGTGATGAGCCGGCTCTTCCACGCCCGGCTCAAGATGCAGAACAAGCTGCGCGAATATCTGGGTGAAGATGTACCGGAGGGTGGGGGCGGCGATGAAGAGGTGTGAAGAGGTCGTCCCGCTGCTCGGGCCGATGCTCGACAAAGCGCTTCCGGACGACGATCGCGAGTGGGTCGAGGAACACCTCGCCGGCTGCGGGTCGTGCCGCGATCGGCAGGCGTTGATCGCCGCACAGGGGCAGGCGCTGCGCGATCTGTACGCGGGAAAGACCGCCGACTTCGGTGGCTTCGCCGACCGCGTGATGGCGAAGGTCGCTGCCGACAAGAGCCGCGCACCGCTGACCGTCTGGGGTAGCGAAATGTGGCACGCGCACCGCGGCGCGTTCGCGGCTGCGGGCGGACTCGCGGTCGCCGCCTGCATGGCGCTGGCGGTGCTCTTCGTTCCGCCGGCCGCACCGCCGGACGACGGCGCGCTGCTGGCCGACGCGAGCGGGCCGCAGGTCGAGCAGGTCGACTTCGGCACGCACGACGGAGCGGTGCTCCAGCTGCCGCGGCAGACGACGGTGATCTGGATGTCGGAGGACCGCGAGTGACGCTCTTGATCGCGGCGCTGCTCGTGGCGCAGGCTGACGCCGGCCCGGCGCAGAGGGTCCGAGTCACGGTGCGCGCGATCGCGGCCTCGAACGATCCCTCCGTGCCGGCGGGAATGGACCCCAAGTTGGCGCCGATCGCGCCGCACATTGCCAGTTTCGACGAGCAGTTCCGCTTCCGCAGCCTGCGGCTGCTCAAGGAGCAGACCTTCGACCTCGACTGGAGGGCGCCGGCGGAGATGGAGCTGCCGGGCAGCCGCAGCCTGCAGGTCATCCCGCGCGACCTCGGCGCGGACGGCATGATCAAGGTCCATCTCGAGTTGCTCGGCGAGCACCCGGCGCACTCGCGCAAGCTGCACACGGACTATTCGATCGCGCGCGGCGGGACGATCCTGGTCGGCGGCATCAAGGTCGATCCGAAGGATCCGAAGCAGGGCACGCTGCTCATCGCGGTCACGCAGGCGGTGGAGAAGTAGCCCGCTCCGTGTTAGACGACAGCCCCTTTCCGAAAGGCATACGCCCATGATTCTCGCTCTCGTCCTGTCTCTGCTCGCCGCCGCGCCCGATCTGAAGACCGACGACCAGAAGTCGCTCTACGCCATCGGTTACGTGGTGGGCAGCCGCAATCTCGGGCCGCTCTCTTTGAAGCCCGAGGA
This sequence comes from Deltaproteobacteria bacterium, assembly GCA_005879095.1. GTDB lineage: Bacteria > Myxococcota > Myxococcia > Myxococcales > 40CM-4-68-19 > 40CM-4-68-19. The sequence continues at coordinate 1,076 of VBLM01000707.1, read as the reverse complement.
GCTGAAGCTCGTCGAGCAGGGGATCGCCGACGGCGCCAACGGGAAAAAGGCGGTCATCGACGTCGAGAAGCAGATGGACGCGGTGAACAAGTTCGCGCAGACGCGCTCCAACGCCGCGGCCGACAAGGAGAAGGTCGCGGGCCGCGAGTACGCCGAGAAGGCGGCCAAGGAATCGGGGGCGACCAAGCTGCCCGACGGGCTCATCTTCAAGACCTTGAAGCCCGGCGATGGGCCGAGCCCGCAGGCGACCGACAAGGTCAAGGTCAACTACGAGGGCAAGCTGACCAACGGGACTGTCTTCGACTCCTCGTACAAGCGCGGCCAGCCGGCGGAATTCGGGTTGAACCAGGTGATCAAGTGCTGGACCGAGGGCGTGGCGAAGATGAAGGTCGGCGAGAAGGCGCGGCTGGTTTGTCCCTCCGACATCGCGTACGGCGACCACGGCCACCCGCCGACGATTCCGGGCGGCGCGACGCTGGTCTTCGAAATCGAGCTGCTGGGGATCACGAAATAGTCACTTCGGCCTGTACCCGGCCGGGACCTTGAAAAGCGAATCCGGCTGCGGCGTCTGGCGGATCCCGGTGAGGTCGGCCTTCGTCGCTCCCCGGTCCGTCTGCGTCACTTGCCGTAAAAAATAAAAGAAATCTTTTTTGTTTTCGTCCGGGACCCACAGCCGCTGGTGGATGCGGCCGGCCTTCGTTTCCGCGGTGCGCTCGTAGATGGTGCAGGCGTGGCCATCGATGACTTCTGTTCCCGCCGCGGTCATGCCCTCGAGCGACAGCGGCGGCACGGTCGCGAGCGGGGCCTGGTCCTTGGGCAGCTCGAGAAACTGCTTTTGATCGGGGAACAGCAGCCACAGCTTGCGGCCATCGAAGAGCACGATCGTGGTGCCGCCCGGCGTCGGTTCCTCGATGCGGACTTTCTTCCCCGACACGTGGATCGCGCCGTCGGAACCGCCCGATTTTCTTGGCGGATCGTGAGTAAAATGAACGTTCGCCTGCCATCCGATGAGGAGCGCGACGAGCAGCATGTCAGACCCCTCTTGTACCTTGCTTCTTCGAAAACACTTCTGTACA
>VBLM01000703.1 GCA_005879095.1 Deltaproteobacteria bacterium | reverse complement strand
CGATTCTTTTCGAGATCAGCTCCGATGCCGACCGGCCTTGGGTCGCGCGCGCCTTTTTCATATTTTCATCCTAGCGCAAGGGGTCGGACGCCGAGGGAAGTCCACTATTGAGGCGAAGCATCTTAGCCGCGGTGGCGCCCCTTATCGAATTTCAATATCTTACTTGACGACAGTCGATAAATAGATTATCGATAATCGATACATCGAGGGATGAACCATGTCAAGGCGAGCCTCGTCATCCGCCGCGCTGCCGATCGCGTACGTCGTGCTGCGAATCCTCATCGTCGTGAACTGGCTGATGGGGGCCGCGATCCTGGCCCTGCTCGTGGTCATGCCGAACGAGCGGTGGATCATGGCCGCTTTCAAACTTTCTCCTTCGCCGGACGCAGAGCGGCTGGTCATGGGCTTGCGCGCGATCGCCGTGCTCGGCCTCGTCACGATCCCGCTGAACTATGCCCTCCTCAAGCGGCTGGTCGCGATCGTCGAGACGGTTCGCGCGGGCCACCCGTTCGTCGCCGCGAACGCGTCCCGTTTGCAGGCCATCGCGTGGGTGCTGCTCGCGTTGCAGCTCCTCAGCATCGTCATCGGCGCGATTGCCAAGGCCATCTCGACTCCCGCGCACCCGGTCCATCTCGACGCCGGCTTTTCGATCAACGGCTGGCTCGCCGTACTCTTCACGTTCGTGCTGGCCCGCGTGTTCGCGGAAGGCACGGTCATGCGCGAAGACCTCGAAGGGACGGTGTGAGATGGCGATCGCCGTCAAGCTCGATGACCTGCTCCACGATCGCCGGATGACACTGACGGACCTCGCGGACCGGGTCGGAATCACGCTCGCCAACCTCTCGATCCTCAAGACCGGCAAGGCGCGCGCGATCCGCTTCTCGACGCTCGATGCGATCTGCGAGGCGCTCTCGTGCCAGCCTGGCGACATTCTCCGCTTTGAGCCGGCATCGGCGGGTAAACGGAGCGCAAGCCGATGAACGCCCCGCTGAACAAGAATCCAACCAGGAAACCTTCAAAATGAAAGACAAGGTCACACTGACCATCACGTCTCTGCTCTCGATCCTCTTCTTTACGTTCCACCTGGCGGACGACATCGTCCGGGGCATGGAGCCGGGAAAGCTCACAAACCTCACTGCTGTGCCCATCTTTGTCGTCTGGCTGTACGGAACGCTCGTGCTCGCTGAACGGCGATGGGGGCACATCATCATGCTCCTCGGAGGACTCTTTTCTTTGGTCGTCCCCATCGCCCACATGAGGGGGAAGGGCGTCGGCGTCACCAGCAGCATCGCCAATTCCAGCGGAGTCTTTTTCTTCGTCTGGACGCTGATCGCGATCGGCGTGACCGGACTCTTCTCAGCCATCCTCGCGGCGCGCGGACTGTGGAGCCTGCGAAGCGGGCAGTTCGCTCTATTGGTGAAGAAGGGCGGGACCATCCACCGCCGCAGCGGGCTGCTGTTCGTCTGCTCCATGCTCGTCTTGGGAACCACCGCCGCGCTCCTCGGGTTTCGCAAGAGTCCCACCGACGGAAACGTGTTCGGCGGCTTGATGACGATTTACTTTGTCGTCACGGCGCTGATAGCCGTCCGCCCCGTGTCGGCATGGACCCGCCGTATCAATATTGCTGCGCTGATCGTCGCAGTCGGACTCGCGCTCGTCGACATCGCGGGCGGTGTGAAGGCCTTCAACAGCCCCCGCGGTTCGCTCAACGGCGTCCCGTTCGTGATGCACTTCTTCATCGCCGGGGTGATGATCCTGGCGGCGACTGGCGACGTGCGCATCATGCGATTCGGCGTGCCGCGTGGCGGGCCGCGCCTGGCGCGGCATTTGTGGCGAATGTGCTTCGCGCTGTTCATCGCGGCCGGATCGTTCTTCTCGATCCGTGAGCGCGTGGCAAAAATTCTTCCCGGCCCATTCACGACCGCGCCGATGCGCGCGCTGCCGATCCTCCTCGTGTTTGGCGCGATGTTCTATTGGTTGTGGAGGGTCCGCCGCCGCCGCACTCTGGCCCCAATCAAGGGAAAGGGCGGTTCCCCCAGGGAACCGCCCTGCGTCGCAAACATCAACGTCAGCTGGTCTAAAGACTAGCCGCTCCGGCCGGTGCTCTCGTTGCTCTTGTTCCGGGCCGATTGCCACACCGGAAGGACGTCGCGCTCATCGACGCCTTGCTCACGCAGATACTCGAAGAAGTCCCGCAACGGGACCCGCGTGTTCGCCTCGCCGAAGCTGATCTGATGGCTGCTCTTGTCGAACTTGATGTTCTGTAGTCCGCGGTGCGTGTCACCTGTCGCCATACGATTCTCCTTGGTGGATTGCGGGGCGCGACGCGGGCGGGACCGTGGTCGAGTGTGAGAGGAATTGCAAGAGACGTCCGAGCACTCGGCCGAAGCCAGCCCAGCCGTGCGCTGGCCATCCTGGCAAGCCGGCAAGCGCTGGTTCGCGCCCACGATGCGGGCTGCAGTGAGGCGCTCCAGATTGAGGCAGACGAGATCGTCGAAAGGCCGTTCATGCTCGCGCCAGCCAACGGAGTGACCTGGAAGGAATTCTTCCTCGCTCTGAAAGGACGCTTCAGCAAAGACAAGCTGATGGACGTTGCCGGATCGGTCACGTTCTTTGGCGTGCTCGCGCTGTTCCCGTTCCTGCTCTTCCTCGTGACGCTGGCGGGCCTGGTCCTTCAACCACAACAGATCGAGCAGTTCATCCGCGAGATCGGCAACGTGGCGCCCGCGGATGCGACCCGGATCATCGCCCAGCAGATCCGCGACATCCACAAGAGCCAGAGCGTCGGGTTGCTCACCTTGGGATTCGTAGGCGCCATCTGGTCGGCCTCCGGCGGCGTCGTCTCTTTGATGGACGCGCTCAACGGTCTGCACCACGTAGAGGATCGACGTCCGTTCTGGAAGACCCGCGGTCTGGCCATCCTCACCACCTTGGGCGCCAGTGCAGCGATCCTCGTCGCCGCGTTGGTCGGCGTCGCGGCCGGGCCGATCGCCCACGCCTTCGGGGGCCCCGTCGCCCGCATCGTACTGTGGCTTCGGCTCCCCGTCGCGGGACTGCTGATCGCGCTCGTCTGGGCGGTGCTGTATCAGATCCTGCCGGACGTGCCGCGGCGGTTCCGATTCCTCACGCCGGGATCGGTGGTGGCGGTGGCCATCTGGCTGATCGCTTCGTGGGGATTCTCGTTCTACGTCCTGCACTTCGGCGAGTACAACAAGACGTACGGCGCCATCGGCGGCGCGATCGTGATGCTGATGTGGATGTGGATCTCCGCGATGGTCCTCCTGGCCGGCGCGCTCATCAACGCGGTGCTCGAGGATCTGTCGCGCGGCCGGACCCCCGCGAAAACCCCCGCGGGTAGAGCCATCGGCCTTGCCGCGCTCCAGCCACGCAGCGCGTCCTGATCGTCAGGACCGATCGATTGGCCCTGAAAGGCCCCGCAGCCACGCCGCCACCGCTTCGGTCCGGTTGTGGAGCCGGTGTTCGTGCAGCAGCCGGTCGAGGTGCGTGCGGACGGTCCGGTGCGCCACGCCGAGCCGCGCGGCGATTTCCTTGTCGGAGAGTCCCGACGCGATCAAGGCGAGCACCTGCGCCTGGCGGGCAGTCACGTGCAATGGCTTCGACAGCGGTGCAAGCGCCTCGGCCTCGTGGCGGAGCCCCTCCAGTTCCTCGTCCCGACTGCGCCCGCGGCGCACCAAGACGAGCGCGGCGCGCGCGGCGAGCACGACCTCGGCGGGATCCACCGTATCGTGGAAGAGGAAGAATCCGTCGCGGGCGTCGGGACACTCCAGCAGCGACTCGATCTTGCCTGCGGGCGCGACGACGACGACGGGAACCTCGGGAGACGCGGAACGGGCCCGGCGCAGGAGGTCGATCGCGCGCGCGTCCGGACCGACGAGGAGAACGTCGCCCCTTCCTGCGGCGAGCTCATGGAGGGCGTCGTCCTCGGTGAGGACCGTTTCCACGCGACATGCCGGCTCGAGCCCATCATGGAGCGCCTCGGACAATCGGCTGTCGGCCCGGTCGCGTCGGCGAGCTCTCCAAATGCCTCGAGAAACCGACGCAGCCTGACCGAGTCGAGCCTTCCATGCAGCGCACTCGAGCGCGTCGCCTGCTCCCAGCTCTCCAGAACCCGGTCGAGCCGCCCTCTCAGGTACTCGCCGAGCGAGGACGACCCGCTCTGCCGGACCGTGGGGGGCGCCTCGTTCATACCGAGGCCTAATGGCCGAACCGAACTATCGTCAATGAAGGCCAGCAAACCACTCTCGACCACAATGTCGAAAACATTGGGAAATATCCGACTCCTCCTCGATAGAGGACGCTGCGCAAGGCGGGTCACTGCTCCTCTTGCATGCGCCTGCAAAATTCCGATGAGTGCGACCGGGAATGGCCAATTTCATTATTGCCAAAGACTTTAAGTAATCGTGCATGTGGAACTACTGGCTCGATCTGCAGGCAAAAACCCACATGGCAGCTGCTCGCACGACGACGCTGAGGAACCCGACGTCAATCTTGCCGAATGGCGCATGCGGCGAAGCGCCCCACCTTCGCTTCGTCCGTCGCTGCGCTCAGGCAGCTCGGGCAGAGAAAGGAATGGTTGCCTCTGTGGCACACGAGAAGAGATCCCGTCCTTGGCGCTGCGTCACCCTTGCCACCCTGATGTGGCTGTTCGCTGCACCGGCAGGCAGCATCGCGCAGACATCCTCCACGCCCACTTTCAGCGGGCAGGCGTACGTCGTTCAGGCCACCGTCCCGCCTCTCTCGCCGATCACCGTCGCCGATACCGGCCCTCTGCCCTCGAGCGGAGGCGCCCAGGAGTCCTCTCTTCTCGACGTCCAGCCGATCTCGCTGGGCAACGCAGGGGCGCTGAATGGGGCGGACGTCGCCCATGCCACCACGGTCGGGCAGGGAAACGCGAGCCGGTCAGAGGCGTCAGTCGCGGATCTCAGCCTGACTGCCGCCGGAAATACGATCAGCGCCGACTTCCTGATGTCCGAGGCCACCGCCCGGTGCAATGGGGGAAGCGCGTCCGTCAGCGGCAACTCCGAGCTGGCCAGCCTGAGCATCAACGGCCAGAGCATCACGATATCCGGGGCCACCAACCAGACGATCCCGCTGCCGCTCAACGCGGGATCGGTCGTGATCAACCAGCAGTCGGGCTCGGCCAGCGGCCAGTCGGGCAGCATGGACGTGAACGCCCTGCACGTCGTAGTCAGCAACCCGGCGGGCGGGGCGCCCCTGGCCGACGTGATCATCTCCCATGCACATGCCGACATCACCTGTCCGGCGTCGCCGCCCCCGTGCGGCGCGACCTCCACCGACTTCGTCACCGGCGGGGGGTGGATCGTGTCGCCATCCGACCCGAACGCCAAGGCAAACTTCGCCGTGGCGGGCGGCATCAAGAACGGATCGTTCTGGGGTCACCTGATCTACTTCGATCACGGCAACGGCTTGCGCGCCAAGGGAACCGCAGTCACCGATTACGAGCTGTACCCGGCCTTCGGACCGAATGGACGCCAGACCCGCGGCTCGGCTGACGTCGGCGGAACGTCCGAAGCGTACGAGGCGGACGTCGCCGACAACGGTGAGCCAGGCCGCGAAGTCGACCGGTTCCAATTGCTGTTGAACGGCGCCCAGATGGCCTCTGATTCCCTTGCGGGCGGCAACATCCAGCTTCACAAAGCAGGCTGCCAATAGCGACGCCATTCTCGCCGAGCCGCTGCGGATCGAGGACGGCCACGCGATCCCGCCCGGACGTTACGGGCAAGCCCCTCGGATGACCTCGGCCAGGATTGGGCCCCATCTCCTCCGCAAGTCCTGGGCGCCCATCCGCTCGAGCTCGAGTGTGACGATGTCGAGGTCGCGGTCGGCACACCACGTCCCCAGCGATCCCGGCGTCGCGTATCCGACCCCCGCGACCAGCGGCAGGCCGGATTTCGCGGCGAGCCAGCGGGCGAGCGGCGTCGACTTCGCGTCGTCCACGCAGGCGAGATCCGAATGGACGGACAGCACGAAAGCCGGCGAGAGCCGCTCGACGAGGTCGACCAGGGCGCGCGTTTCGGGCTCGGACGCCGCCGCGCTTCCGGTCGGCAATTCGCCCGGCAACGGCGGTCCCCAGTTGCGCGTCGCGAAGTTCCGGTTGAGGTCGACGCCCAGCGAGTTCCCCCGGGTGCCGAGCAGCGTCCCGTCCGGATTCGCGCAGAGCACGACCGCGGCCCGACGCGCGGCGGGGTCGACCGACCGGAGCGCCGCGGAGAGCGCGACCGTCGTCTCCGGCTCGTTGCCGTGGATGGCGGCGAGGATCAGTCCCGAAGGCCGCCGGTCCGCAGGCAGCCACACCTCGAGTCGAACGCCGTCCCGGCTCGTTCCGTACGGCTCTCCTCGCCACTCGAGCGACCCCCGGTCGATCTCGGCAAACGGGTCCGCCATGACGAGTTGTTCTACCTCACTTGTCCGCGTCGAACGCGCGCTGGATCCGCTCCGCCGTACAAGGCTTACCGGATGCCGATGGGCTCCTTCGTGTCGCCGTGCCGGAACCAGCGCTCGGCAAGCCCGGGGAAGTCGCGCCAGGAAGGCTCGGCCGGCGCCTCGGACACGCCATCCCAGTTCGTGGGCCGGCGGAGGTCGGCGGGATTCGGCACCACCAGCGAGCCGACGTAGTCGCCCGACCGGTACACGCGGGAGATCTGGCTCGCCAGTTTTTCCAGATTTG
>VBLM01000704.1 GCA_005879095.1 Deltaproteobacteria bacterium | reverse complement strand
CCTTTTGGTCAACAACGCCGGCGGCTCCGTGATGGGCGCGATCGAGGAGACCTCGCTCGAGCAGGCCCGGGACCTGTTCGAGGTGAATTTCTTCGGCGCCGCGCGCCTCACGCAAGCGGTGCTTCCGGCGATGCGCGCGCAGAAGACCGGCCGCATCGTCTTCATCAGCAGCGTGCTCGGCTTTCTTCCGGCTCCGTTCATGGGCTTCTACGCGGCGTCGAAGCACGCCCTGGAGGGCCTGGCCGAGTCGCTCGATCACGAAACCCGCACGCTGGGCGTCCGCGTCGCGCTGGTCGAGCCCGGCTGGACGCGCACCGGGATCGACAGCAACGGAGCCACCGCCGCGCGGCGAGTGGACGACTACGGCGTTGCCCGCGACCGCGTCCGCGAGCTCGTTCGCGCCAGTGTGAGCGCGGGGGACGATCCGTCGGTGATCGCCGCCATCGTGCTCGAGGCAGCGACGGCGAAGAAGCCGCGGCTGCGATATCCAGCCGGCAAGCGCGCCGGTCTTCTCGCGCGGCTGCGGCGGTACCTGCCGGCCGGCATCTTCGACAGCGCGATTCGCAAGCAATTCAGGCTCGATCCGGCCGGGGAGTCGAATGCGCCGGTCGCGTGAGGACGCGGCACGCACTCGCCGCCGCGCCGTGGCCGCAGCGTCGCGCCTCTTCCGCGAGCGAGGCATCGAGTCCGTCACCCTCGGCGACGTGATGGCAAAATTGAAGATGACCGCTGGCGGGTTCTATCGTCACTTCAAGAGCAAAGCGGCGCTCGCGGCGGAAGCCTGCGCTGCGGCGTTCACCTCTTCGGGGCTCGGGCGCGACGCCGCACCATCTCCCGAAGCCATGCTGCGTCGCTACCTCAGCACGGCGCATCGGGACGCGCCTTCCGGCGGATGCCCGCTGCCCGCGCTGGCCTCGGACATGGCACGCCAGCCGGCCGCAGTCCGGCGCGCATACACGGAGGGCGTGCGCGATGCGGTCCGCCGCATCCGCGAAGTTGCGCCGGCCGCCGACCCGACGGCGCACCTCGCGCTTCTGGCCGGCATGGTCGGCGCGCTGGCCATTTCGCGCGCGGTGAACGATGAGAAGCTGAGCGAGGCGGTATTGCGCGATACGCGCAATTTCTGGATCCCGAAGATCGAGGAGCGGCCATGATCCTGTTGCGCATCAACGTCGGCAGCGGGCTCTTGTTCCGTCTTGCCTCCCATGCTACCTCGGCCTGACAGAGACAGACATGACCGACTGGTTCGCCCGCCCCGTCCTCCACGTGACCCATGTCGACGCGTCGATCCGCTTCTACGTGGACCGTCTCGGCTTCTCAAACCCCTGGCGCTTCGAGGAGGACGGCAAGACGTTCGTCGCCCAGGTGGAGCGGCAGGGTTGCGCGCTCATCCTTTCCAGCCACTGGCCCGAGAAGGTCGGCAAGGGGCTGATGTTCATCTCCTTGAACGTCGAACCGGAGACGCACGAGGCCGCGGTCGCGGCCCTCGACGCGCTGCGAGCGGAGCTCGAAGCCAAGGGCGCTCCGGTCAAGGACGGCCGGTGGGGCTACAGGCTCCTGGTGGTCGAAGATCCCGATGGCAACCAGCTCTATTTCAATTATCCGAACGAGCTGGCGGACGGCGATGCGCGTGCATCGATCAGTGCCGAGAGCGAGGCGCACCTGGCCAGGAAACCGGAGGCCGCTCGCCCCGAGAGCTAGGGCACGCGCTTTGCCTGGCCCGTCACCGCCGTCGCCCAATGCTTGCTGTCGGTCGACGTCTCGATCTTCCACGTCATCATTCTGTCGGCCGTGAAGTGCTGCACCATGCGCATGAGCAGCCGCGTGCCGCCCGTCGTTCTCTCCGCCGACCAGGTCCACGTGTCTCCCACGACGGAGCCGGTGAAGCTGGCGCGCTGCCCGAGACTGTTGAACGTGTCGTACGTGTAGCGCTTGCTGTCGCCGTCCCAGCCGTACAAATCGATCTGGCTGACGGGTCGCCCGTTATCGGTGCCGCTGTAGCGCATGACGACGAAGTAGCCACCGAAGTCCCAGGCGCCACTATGGACGCCGGCGAAGCGGCCGCCCGGGCTCAGGGCGCTCGGTGTCATGTCACCCACCACGTTCCACTTGCCGATGAACACGCCGAGGCGCGCGTGGTCCGCCGTGCGCGGCCCGGCGGCGCGCGCCGTCGACAGCGCCGCCGTCGTAGTTGCTATCGCTGCCGCCAGCATCTTGATGACCGCGAAAAA
>VBLM01000702.1 GCA_005879095.1 Deltaproteobacteria bacterium | reverse complement strand
CTTGACGCCGCTGTTGTCGCCGAACGTGCAGGCGACCTGTGCGCGCCCTTCCTTGCCCGCCTTCTCGATGGCAGAAACCACTGAGGAATCCGACGCGTCGTAATAGTCGGTGGTCTTGCCGGTGAGCGCGTGGATCGCGTCCGCGGCGGTGCCGCCGTTGCCGATCTTCTCGTACGACCCGTGCCACTTCGCGTACGCCTTCTCGATCAGCGACGTGCTCCAGGCTTCGTACCCCGGCTTGGTCTGCGTGTTGCGCATGTAGAGGACGTGCCCGTTGGTATTGCGGTGCAAGAGGTCCGGGTCGACCTCGACGCGCACCTTGCGGCCGGACGCCTGGTAGAAAGTCGCGTAAAAGCTGACGACCTTTCCGCTCTTCAGGCGGGGGACGATCATGTTCTGGCTCAACGCCTTGCCGTTGTCGGCGTACAGGACCGCGCCGAGCGAGGCCGCGAAGTAGCAGTCGCCGAGGTGGCCCTGCTCGACGTCGAGCCAGTCGAGCTTGCCGTTCTCCTCGAAGAGGTCGCCCGGCTGGCGCGAGTACGTCGCGTCGCCCTTGTCGTCGTGGTGGATGGCCGGATCGGCGAGCTGGAGGAACTGGCCGAGCTGGTTCACCGTGTAGAGGAAGTCGCCGGGGCCCACCGGCCGCGAGAAGCCTTCGATGGTCGGCTCCGGCCGCGCGCGGCCGTTCACACGCACGTCCTTCGGAATGCGCACGGCCGGCGCGAGACTCGGATTCTGACGGACCATCTCCATCGACACGGTCGAGCTGGAGAGGTCGTCGGTGTCGCTGTCGTCCTGGGCAGTTCCGACCGCGCCGCAGGCGGCAGTCAAGACGAGCACGGCGATCCACTTGAGCTTGTTCATCGGTTCTCCGGGGGTGGTGCAGCGCGATGGAGCACGGTCTGTGCCAGACAGGAAAGCGTGAGGTTTCAATGGCTTGCGCAATGCGCGCGCGCCAGGAAGTGGAGCATCGACGCTCCAATGGAGTACGGTCTCCGCATGCACGCGCTGCTCCTTGCCTTGCTCGCCGCCGCAGCGCCATCGGGCAAACCGCGGCTTGCCTTCATCGATCTGACGCCCGGCGCGGAGGTCTCGAAGGAAGTGGCGCAGGCGGCCGGTGAACAACTGGTCGTGGCCTTGTCGGAGACCGGCAAGTTCGACGTCATCACCAAGGGCGACGTGAAGGCGATCCTCGGCTACGAAGCCCAGGCGCAGCTGCTCGGCTGCGGCGAGGCCTCGTGCATGGTCGACCTCGGCGGCGCGCTCGGCGCGGCGTACCTCGTCTCCGGCTCGCTCTCGCGGCTCGGCGGGCAGCTGCAGCTGGTGCTCTCGTTGATCGACGTCAACAAGGCGACCGTCGGCCGCCGCGTCGCGCTGCCGGTTTCAGGTGACGCCGCGCTTCCGCAAGCGGCGCGCGAAGCGGTCTCGAAGCTCACCGGCGAGGTCGTGCCCGAGTCGGGCCCCAGCGACGCCTGCCCTTCCCCGCCCTGCGCGCGCGAAGCGATCGCGGCCTGCAAACGCTGGTGGGAGAAAGAGTGGGAGGCGCTGACGATCGTCGGCGTGGTGCCGGCCGGGCCTTGGGATCAGTTCCTCCACGAGAAGATCCCGGCGCGAACTTTTCCGCTGATCGTCCGCACGCGCGCGCGCAACGGCGCCCGCAGCGAGTACTTCGCTTCCGTCCGCTTCAAGAAAGTCGAGGGCGACTGGTACTTCGACGAAGCCGGCATGCGGCATCTGCGCGAGCTGCCGATCTCAGCCGACGACCCGCCCGCCGACGCGGATCGCCTCCTCGCCGAAGGCTGGGCTCTATCGCACGGCAAAGTGGTGAAGCTCACGCCGGGCAAGTACCCCGACTATGACCGCGAGGCGCACTCGTGGAGCTATGTCCTCGACGTCACCTACAAGGCGAAGGACGGCAAGACCCGGATCTGCCCGCGGGCCGAAGCGAAGATCGAGCACGCCGCGGCCGGCAAGCCGTGGAAGTACGTCGCCGGCCGCGAAATGAATTGTGAGGAAGTGCTCGACGCGCCTTAAGAGAGCGAGGCGCGGACGGTCATGGGAATCTTGAGCGCGCTCGAGATCGGGCAGCCGTTCTTCGCGTCCTCGGCAGCCTTCTGGAACGCGGCCGCGTCGATGCCCGGCACGCTGCCCTCGACCTCGAGCAGCGACGACTTCACCTCGAATCCGCCGCCCTGCTTGGGCCCGAACTCGACCGTGCAGCGCGTCTCGAGCTTCTTCGGCTTGTGGCCCGCCT
>VBLM01000701.1 GCA_005879095.1 Deltaproteobacteria bacterium | reverse complement strand
AGGCGAGCAGGCGGCCCAGGGCGGCGGACCAGGCCTCGGCACGATCCTGGGCGTGGGCGCGGGCGCGGCAGCGATCGCCGGTGTGGCCGCTGCCGTGGTCAAGTCCGGCAAGGACGCCGCGGACGCCGCGCCGAAGAGCGACGACAGCGCCGACGTCGAAGAGTGACATCGCGCACTGTGCCGCTTGACCGGGGCGGCCGGCGCGCCTAGACGTGGCCCGGATGCAACTGCCCGTCCTCGACCGCCTGATCCTGAAATCGAAAAAACCCTCGCGCTACGCGGGCGGCGAGTTGAACGCCGTCCACAAGGACCTCGCGAAGGCCCGCGTGACCTGGGCGCTGGCGTTTCCGGACACCTACGAAGTCGGCATGAGCAACGTCGGCTTCCGCCTGCTCTACCACGCGCTCAACGAACGCCCCGACGTCGCCTGCGAACGCCTCTTCATGCCCTGGACCGACATGGAAGCGGCCCTCAGGGCCGAATGCCAACCGCTCTTCTCGATCGAAAGCCGCGCACCATTGAAAGCGTTCGACATCGCCGGTTTCACGCTCCAGTTCGAGCTCTGCTACACGACCGTGCTGGCGATGCTCGAGCTCGGCGGCGTCGCGCTCTTCACCAAGGACCGTACACGCGACGACCCGCTCATCCTCGGCGGCGGGCCCTGCACCTACAACCCGGAGCCGATCGCCGACTTCTTCGACGCCTTCGTCATCGGCGAGGGCGAGGAAGTCGTCCACGAGATCAGCGACGCCGTCGCCGCCTGGAAGAAAACCCGGTCCTCGCGGCAGGATCTCCTCTGGCTGCTCGCAGAGATTCCAGGCGTGTACGTCCCGTCGTTGTTCCGCGTGCACTACAACCCGGACCGGACCATCGCCCGCTACGAGCCGCTCAAACCCGGCTACGAGAGCATCGTCCGCCGGGTCATCCCCGATCTCAACCTCGTTCCGCAGGCCGAGAAGCCGATCGTCCCCTTCATGCAGACGATCCACGACCGCCTGCCCCTTGAGATCCAGCGCGGCTGCACCCGCGGCTGCCGTTTCTGCCAGGTCGGCATGATCACGCGGCCCACCCGCCAGCGCGACCCGAACGAAGTCCGGAAGATCGCCGAAAAAGGCCTGGAAACGACAGGTTACGAGGAGGTTGGCTTCTTGAGCCTATCCGCCGGCGACTACTCCTGCATCGACGGCGTACTGGAGGACTTCTTCGACGAGTTCGGCCCCGAGAACGTCGGCATCTCGCTGCCGTCGTTGCGCACCGAGACGATGAGCCCGCACCTCGCCGAGCAGATCAAGCGCGTGCGCAAGAGCGGCTTCACCGTCGCGCCCGAGGCCGCCACCGAACGGATGCGGCGCGTGATCAACAAGGGCAACGCCGAGAAAGACCTGCTCCACGCCGTCGACACCATCTTCGAAGCCGGCTGGGACCTGGTGAAGTTCTATTTCATGATCGGCCTGCCCTCCGAGTGCGACGAGGACGTCAAGGCCATCGTCCAGCTCTCGGCCGAGGCGTTGCGCCGCGGCCGCAAGAAGAACTCGCGCGCCGAGATCAACGTCGGCATATCAACCTTTTGCCCAAAACCATTTACGCCCTTCCAGTGGGACCCGATGATCTCGTACGCCGAGACCCAGCGCCGCCAGGGGCTCCTGCGCGACGAGCTGCGCAAGCTCGGCCGCGGCTTCAAGGACCTGCACGTGAAACCGCACGACGCGCGTCAGGGCGCTCTCGAGGGCGCGCTGGCGCTCGGCGACCGCCGGCTGTCGTCGGCAGTGCTGCATGCGTATCGGTGTGGCCAGCGGCTCGACGGCTGGACCGAGCACTTCCGCCTCGAGGTCTGGCACGACGCCTTTGCAATTTGCGAAAAAGAGCACGGCGTCGGTTTGGAATTTTTTGCACACCGGGAGAAGGGCGAGCACGAAATCCTGCCCTTCGAGCACATCGACTGCGAAGTCACCAAGCCGTACCTCTGGAAAGAACGAAAGAAATCACTGACGGAGGGAGCCACCGCCGACTGCGCGTACGGCGACGAATACTGCACCGCCTGCGGCGCCTGCGATTACGAAGTGGTGGACACCATCGTCTACCACCCGAGCGATTATCGAAAACAGCACGTCGATAAACCAGAATTACCGAAGGAGCGGACGTTGCTGCGGATGCGCTACGCGAAAGAGGGCGTCGCGATCGCGCTCAGTCACCTCGAGACCATGACCGCGCTGCTGCGCACGTTCCGCCGCGCGAAGCTCTCGATCCCGCACTCGCAAGGGTTCCATCCGAAGCCGAAAGTGAGCTTCGGCCCCGCCTGCCCGGTCGGCACCGAGAGCCGAGCCGAGTATCTCGACGTCGAGCTGT
>VBLM01000700.1 GCA_005879095.1 Deltaproteobacteria bacterium | reverse complement strand
ACTTCTTCGCCTCCTCGTTGACCTTGGCGACGAACTGCTGCGGCTGTGGCTGCGGCGTGCCCTGAGTCGCGCAGGCAGCCAGGAGGAGGACGGCCGTTTTCATGGGCGCGCAGTATCGCATCAGAATGCGCGGCGCAATCCGGTGCGGACGCGGGGCGGCGCGACGGCGAGATCGGCGGCCACGAGCACTTGCACTTTCGGGCCCGAGGTGATCGGACGCGCAAAGACGTCGGTGCGATTGCCCGTGTCACCGTCGTTGGCGATGACGAAGAGCGGCAGGAAAGAGGCGCCCACGGCGACGAGCCCTTCGTAATCGCCGACGAAATATGCGAACCGCTGGCCGCTGGGTGTCTGTTCTACCGTTTGCGGCGCGTTGCGGATGTCGAACGTGCTGCTCAGCGCGGTGTTCTGGAACGTGGCGCCGCCGTCGCGCGAGGTGGCCAGCCACCGCGTCCCGAGCAGGTGCGAGTTGTCGCCCGGATTGTCGTTGCGCAGATCGTAATATGAGACGCCGACGATCCCGCCCTGCGCGACCGCGATCGCCGGCGTGAACGCCTGCGCGGTGGTGACGCCGTTGACGCGGACCGGCGCCATCCAGGTCAGGCCGCCGTCGATCGATTTGGAGAGCGCGATTCCCTCTTTCGTCCCGCCGGAAAAGCGCGCGTCTTCCCAGACGACGTAGAGCGCGCCGCTCGACCCATCGACGGCGATGTCCGGCACGATGTTGCCGCTGCGGATGTCGAAGGTGGTTTGCTTCGGATCGACGACGACGATCTCGTCCATCAGCGCGATCGGGACCGGCTGCGACCAGGTCATGCCTTTGTCGGTCGAGCGCAGGACCGCAGCGTTGTCGGGCGAGTTCTTCGGATCGTTCAGGTTGGTGCTGATCACCAGCAGATCGATTAACGTGCCGTCCGGGAGCACTACGATCTGATTCGAGATGGTCTGCGCGTTCTGTCCCGGGTCGTAGATGATGCGCGCCGTTTCCCAACTGTTTCCGCCGTCCGTGCTGCGCGTGAACCAGGCGGGACCGGTATTGGTCGGCGAGCTCGGCGTGTTGACACCGGTCAGGCGATCCCAGACGGCGTAGATCGTCTGCGCATCGTGCGGATCGGCGGTGATCGTTTCCTTGTCGATCGTGGTGTCGGCATCATCTTCGCCGAACAGCGTGACCGGCGGACTCCAAGAAAGGCCGCCGTCGCTGGAGCGACTGGCGAGCATGGCGGTCTTGAAATCGGTGCCGTCGAAGCCGAAACCGATCTGGTGCACGGTACCGTCGGGCGCGAACGTCACCCACGGATCGCTTGCGCGCTGGAACGTGCCGCCGCTGCAGAGCGTGTAGTGGACGAAGGTCCTCGTCCAGGTGAGGCCGCCGTCGAAGGTGACGCCGGTGCCGAGGCCGTTGGCTCCGCCGTTCGACCAGCGGTCCTGCTGCCAGACGCCGACCATGTGCTTCGCGTCGAGCGGATCGATGGCGAGACGCGGTTCGACTTCCGCGTTGGGATAATTCGTGCCGGTTTGTCCTGCCGCGATGCAGCCGGCGCTGAACGGCGAGGCCGCCGAGACGCGGGTGAGCCCGGCGAACGACTGCGCCGGGTCTTTGCCGCAGCTCGCGAGCAGGACGGCGAGCGCCGGCAGGAAGTGACGATGTCGCATCGCTTTCAGGCTACCGCGCGGGCGCCGGCCGGACAACGCGGCGGCGGTCGATGGCATTGGCGACGAAGAACACGACGATCGAGAGCGCGAGATTGCTGATGGCTACGGGTGTGAGCGAGGGCGGCGGCGGCGAGACGTATCCGGCCACGCCCATGATCGCGAGGACGCCGACGACGATGGCGAGTCCCGTTTTGGCGTCGCCCGTCGTCGCTTTGAGATAAAGATAAACGCCGGCCGCGAGCATCGCTTCCTCGACGATGATGCTGGCCGGGACCGAATTCCACAGTCCCAGACCCAGGTACGGCCCTTTGAGAAAGACGGGCATGTCGGGCCGGTGCGCGATCACGTCGAGAAACCAGTGGCTGATCACGATCGCGCCGAGCATCACCGCGCCGGCGCGGTATTTCTTGAACGCGAAGAACGCGCCGCCGAACAGCAGCGCCCAGAGCACCTCGCCGAGCAGCGAGTGCGAGATGGGAAAGTCGTAGAGATCGAGCGGCGACGCGGCAGTGGCGCCGGGCTGCACTCGCGCGTGCTCGAGGCCGAGCAGCAGGAACGCGCCCCACAGCGCGTCGGCGAAGATCGACGCCAGCAGCAGCACGCCGAGTGGAACGCGCGGCACGGCCCGCTTTGCCGCAAACCCGACCGCGAGGTGGCCGATGCCCATGTCGCGACGGTAGCACGGTGGTAGAACGCCGGCATGGATCCCACTGAAGGCGTCGTCACCGATTTCAAGGACCGGATGACGTACAGCGGGTACTTGCAACTTCCGCTGCTGTTGTCCGCGCAGAAGCCTTTGTCGAGTCATCACGACGAGATGCTCTTCATCATCCAGCACCAGACCAGCGAGCTGTGGTTCAAGCTGATCCTGCACGAGCTGCGGGCGGCGATCGGTCACGTGCAGCGAGACGAGTTGGAAGCGACATTCAAGATCCTGGCGCGGGTCAAGCACGTGCAGGCGCAGCTGATCTCGCAGTGGGCCGTGCTGGCGACGCTGACACCGACCGAGTATCTGGAATTCCGGCACGTACTCGGGCCGGCCAGCGGGTTCCAGTCGCTGCAGCACCGGCTGATCGAGTTCATGCTGGGGAACAAGGACCGGCGGATGCTGTCGGTGCACGAGCAGGATCCGGCTGCGCACTCCTTGCTTCAGGCCGCTTTGAATGCGCCCACCTTGTACGACGAGTTCCTGCGATACCTGGCGCGGCGCGGGAAGCCGGTTCCGGCTACCGTGCTTTCGCGAGATGTCACCGAACCGCACCGCAGCGATCCAGGGGTGCGCGCGGTCATCCGCTCGATCTACGAGCGCCCGGAAGAAGATTGGGACGCGTACGAGATGTGCGAAAAGCTGATCGACGTCGACGAACAATTGGCTCTATGGCGCTTCCGTCACGTGAAAGTCGTCCAGCGAATCATCGGCTGGAAACGCGGCACCGGCGGGACGTCGGGCGTCGACTACTTGAAACAATTGGTCGACGTCCTACTGTTTCCTGATTTATGGGACGTCCGCACCGAGCTCAAGGGGTAATTCCCGCTCGGCGAGAATTTGAGCGGCGGCGAGATCGTAATCGCCGCGTACGACTCCGGACAGAATGCGCTGCTGGATCTGACCGACTCGCAAAGCCAATCGATAAGGCACCCGGGTGAAGGTGACGAGTTGGTAGCGGGTGAGATACCGGCCGGGAATTCGGGATTGCAGTTGATGCTCGACTTCGCGGAGGCGGAGGAAGTCGGGGTCGGCGACTTTGTCGCGCATTTCGACGAAGTTTTCGATGGCCAGCTCGGCGATGGCGTCGGCGTCGGGTTTGCGGCCGGCTGCGAAGTTTGCGAAGTCGGCGGTCCAGTCGCCCGAAAGGCTTTTGGCCAGCAATGTGACGTCCTCGAAGCCCGCGTTCATGCCCTGGCCGAAGAAGGGGACGATGGCGTGCGCCGCGTCGCCGATCAGGAGCGCGCTGTCGCGCGACCACGGCCAGGCGCGGACGGTGGCCATGCGGCCGAGCGGGGCGGACATGAGTTGGTCGGCGAAATCGGGAATCAGCGGCATCGCGTCGGCGAAATACGTTTGGCCGAACGCCTGCGCGTCGGCCGCAGTTCGCAACTCGTCGAACGAAGGCGAGCCCTCGAAAGCGAGAAACAAGGTGCAGGTAAAGCTGCCGTCGAGGTTGGGCAGCGCGATCAACATGAAGCTGCCGCGCGGCCAGATGTGCAACGCCTCACGGTGCATGCCGCTGCCCGGTGGCATCGTCAATTCCTTGTAGCCGCTGGTGAGATAGTCCTCGGATACCGTAGAGCTGATCGCCTTTCTCAACGCAGAGGCGCTTCCGTCTGCGCCGATGATGACGGGAGCCTCGACGTCCGTGCCGT
>VBLM01000706.1 GCA_005879095.1 Deltaproteobacteria bacterium | reverse complement strand
TGCGGCCTTGGCTGGAGCCGCGACGATGGAATCGTGCATCGACGCATCTCGGCAGAGTCGTGCGGCAACCGTCACACAGCGCTTGGCGGGCCGCTTGCAACCCTCATCCACCCACATGGCGACCTATGTTCCATCCCGGCCGCAAGGGCGGTTCCTTCGTTATCAATTCGACAGCGCCGCCCAGCTGCGCAGGCACTGCAATCTGGTCGAGGGCCGTGTGTTGCTCTTCTTTCCCGAGCCTCGGCCGGTCCTCGGCGAGCGCACCCGGGCGCTGATCGAGCTCTGCGTGGCGAACTCCGACCAGCAGGTCGCGCTGCCGGCGATGGTCCATTCCCGCTCGTTCGACGCCGCTCCCGGCACCTGGCTCGAGCTGCGCGCGCTGAGCGTCGTGGCCGGGCTGCAGTCCGCGGTGGTGTCGCCGAAGCGGCAGCAGCGGCGGCTCGCGCTCGATCAGCTGGCCTGGGTCGACCACGGCGACGATCCCGTGATGGCGTGTCCGGTCCTCGACGTCAGCCGGGGCGGCGTACGCCTGTGGGGCGTGCCCGGCGGGGCGCCGTTGGCCGGCGAGCGAATCCGCGTCCGTCTTCCGCACACGCAGACGCTCTCGGGGAGCATCGCCTGGGCGCACGGGCGTGAAGTGGGTGTTCAGTTCGGTGCCGAGAGCCTCGGCCCCGCCGGCGGGCTGTATTCGCGCGTCGAATCGCTCTGGGACTCGGCGCGCGTCGCCTGCCACAACCCGTCCTGCGCGTGCACCTCGGGCGGCGAGACCATCGATCCGCCGCATCCGCTTCGCCCGCGTCACGAGGGAGGGCTGCGATGACCCCTCCCGCCTGGACCGACTGGCTGACCGGATCCTTCTTCCGCATCCGCATCGCGCCCGCCGCAGCCGAAAAACTCGGCCAGCTGCGTGCCGAGACGCAGCTGCGGCTGCGGCAGATGCTGCAGGACATCGCCGAGCTCGCCGACCTGGTGCCGCCTTCGACCGGGCGCGCCTGGACCGCGAGCGACGGGTCGTCGCTGCTGCAGCTGCAGCTGGGCCGGATCAACGTGCGCTATTCGATCAGCGAGGCGACCCGCACGCTGACCATCGAGCACGTCATCCCGCCGGACGACCTGGAAGACTTCGAGGACGTTGGCTGACGGCCCTCGCCTCGAGGGCGGCAAATTTTTCCGGGCTGAGCGTGCGGTCGCCGAGCTTGCGATCCGGCTGCACGGTGGGGCCGTGGTAGTCGCTGCCGGCGGTGACCAGCATTCCCAGCTCGGTGGCCCAGCGCTCGAAGGCCTCGGCCTGGTTCGGCGGGTGCTCGGGGTGGAAGGCTTCGACCGCGTCGAGCCCGGCTTCCGCCAGCACCTTGAGCTCCTGGCGTGAGATGCCGTTCGCGCCCGGATGGGCCACGCTCGCCGTGCCGCCCGCGCCGTGGACGATCTCCACCGCCTCGGCGATGGAGAGACGGCGGCGATCGACCCAGAGCGCGCCGTTGGTCTTGAGAAACCGGTCGAAGGCGTCCTTGATACTCGAGGCGTGACCGCAGTCGACCAGCACGCGCG
>VBLM01000705.1 GCA_005879095.1 Deltaproteobacteria bacterium | reverse complement strand
ACGTCGGCTCGGGGCCGGGGCCGGCGGCGATCGCCGCGGTCGACCTGCTCGGGGGCGAAGCGACCTGTTTTGATCTCTCGGAGGACGCGCTCGCCGAGGCGCGCGCGCTCGGTGTTCGCGAGACGGCGCGGGAAATGCCTGCGAAAGAATTCGATCTCACGCTCGCGGCCAATGTCCTCTCCGAGGTGCCGGATGCGATCGACTTCGTGCGCAAGCTGCCGGGGATCATCGTCATCGTCGAACCCGCGCTGAAGGAAACGAGCCGCGCGCTGCTGCGGCTGCGCGATCAGATCCTCGTCGAAGGAACGCATCACGCGCTCGCGCCGTGCCTGACGCAGAAGCCGTGCCCGGCGCTCGCGTCTGCGAAGGACTGGTGCACGGCGGCGCTGCGCTGGACGCCGCCGCGCTATTTCCGCCAGCTCGCCGACGCGACGGGTCTCAAGGCGGACGAGATGATCTCGTTTTCGCCGTTGATTCTCTCGCGCGAAATGCCCGCGGCCCCCGAAAAAGATCTCTGGCGCGTCGTCGGCGTCCCGCCGCCCGAGAAAGGGAAGAAACGCGTCTGGGTGTGCAGCGACGAGGGCCGCGTACCGGCGGTGCGCCTCGACAAACACGCCTCCCCCGAAAATGCAGCGTTCGACGAGCTCGACCGCGGCGACCTCGTTCGGCTCGAGGGCCTCGAACGTCGCGGCGACGGCTTGCGCGTCGGTAAGCAATCGCACGTAGACCGCGGCTAAACAGTGAGCCCGCGGCGTCGGATGCGAAGCCGCCCGCGGCGTGCTCTCGAACGGCCATGGACGAAATCACACTGACCAGGCGCGTGCTTCTCGTGACGGCGGTGGGCGCGGCGGTGCTGCCGGCCTGCGCGGGCGTCAAGAGCCGTGAGATGCCCCCGCCCAAACCGACCGGAGACGGACTGATCGACCTCGCGCTCACCGTCAACGGCGAGAAAAAAACGCTGCACATCGAGCCGCGCGTGACGCTGCTCGACGCGCTGCGGGAGAACCTCGGCCTGACCGGCACCAAGAAGGGTTGCGACATGGGCCAGTGCGGCGCCTGCACGGTCCTGATCGACGGCAAACGCGTCAACTCCTGCCTGCAGCTTGCGGTGCAGCAGGAGGGGCGCAGCATCACCACCATCGAAGGACTTGCCAGGAACGGAAAGCTTCATGCCATGCAGCAAGCGTTCATCGCGCACGACGCATTCCAGTGCGGCTACTGCACGCCGGGCCAGATCCTCTCCGCCTGCGCGCTCCTGCAAGAGCGCAAGCCGGCCGACGACGACGAGATCCGCGAGCGCATGAGCGGCAACATCTGCCGCTGCGGCGCGTACCCGAACATCGTCGCGGCGATCAAGGAGGCGGCAAGCTGATGCGCCTCTTCATTTTCCAGCGCGCGCAGAGCGTGGACGAGGCGGTGAAGGCGCAGGGCGCATTCCTCGCCGGCGGGACGAGCCTCGTCGATCTGATGAAGATCGAGGTGCTCAATCCGGACAAGGTGATCGACATCACGCGGATCGGTCTCGACAAGATCCAGGAGGAAGCGAGCGGTCTGCGCATCGGCGCCCTCGCGACCAACACCGACGTGGCCGAGCATCCGCTGGTGAAGCAGAAGTTGCCGGCGCTGTCGGAGGCGCTGCTCTCCGGTGCTTCGCCGCAGCTGAGAAACGTCGCGACGGTCGGCGGGAATCTGCTGCAGCGGACGCGCTGCGCGTACTACCGGGACCTGGGCACGCGCTGCAACAAGCGCGAGCCGGGATCGGGCTGCGACGCGATCGACGGCTGGACGCGGATGCACGCCATCCTCGGTGGGAGCGAGCAGTGCATTGCCGCGCACCCGTCGGACATGTGCGTGGCGCTCGCGGCGCTCGAGGCTGTCGTCCGCGTGCGAAGCGCGACTGGCTCTGACCGCGACCTGCCGATCGCGGAGTTGCACTTGCTGCCGGGCGATCACCCGGAGCGAGAGTTCGCGCTGCAATCGGCCGAGTTGATCACTTCGGTGTTCGTGCCGGCGACGCCGCTTGCGGCGAAGTCGCGGTACATCAAGGTGCGCGATCGGCAGGCGTATGCGTTCGCGCTCGCGTCCTGCGCGGCGGCGGTCGAGATCGACGGCGGCGTGGTGAAGGCGGCCCGATTCGCCCTCGGCGGCGTCGGCACCAAGCCGTGGCGCGTGCCGCAAGCCGAGGCGATGCTCACCGGTCAGCGAGCCGACAAAGCGGCTTTCGCGAAAGCCGCCGCCAGAGCGCTCGAGGGCGCCCAGCCGCGCAAGCACAACGCGTTCAAGGTCGAACTGGCGAAGCGCGCCGTCGTGCGCGCTCTGTCGCTCGCCGCGGGGGTCGCGACGTGAAAAACATCGGCGATCCCATCGAGCGGCGCGACGGCCGCGACAAAGTCACCGGCGCCGCGCACTACGCGTACGAGGTGCCCGTCCCCGGCGCGGCGTACGCCGTGCTGGTGACGAGCAACATCGCCAAAGGCCGCATCGTCGACATCGACACCAGCGCGGCGGAGAAAGAGCCGGGCGTGATCGCGGTGATCACGCCGCGCAACGCGTTGAAGCTGCCCGGCGAGCCGCATCTCGATCCGCCCGACCGCGTCGTGCAGGTTCTGCAGGACGATCGGATCCTGTTTTCCAATCAGCCGGTCGCGGTGGCGGTCGCCGACACGTTCGAGCGCGCCGTGCACGCGGCGCTGCTCGTCCGCGTCCACGCCGAAGCGGCGCCGCACACCGTCCGGCTCGAGGACCAATTGCAGAATGCATTCCCGCACGAGCTGATGGGCGGCGGCCGCAAGATCCCGGCCGACGAGACGCGCGGCGACGTCGCCAAAGGCCTGCGCGAGGGCGCGCAGACCGTCGAACAGACGTATGAAACGCCGCCCGAGACGCACAACCCGATGGAACCGCACGCGACCATTGCGGTGTGGACCGCGCCGGACAAGCTCACCGTCTACGACTCGACGCAATGGGTCTTCTCGGTCCAGCGCAAGCTGGCGAAGGCGTTCGCGCTGCCGAAAGAGAACGTGCGCGTGATCGCGAAGTTCGTCGGCGGCGCGTTCGGCTGCAAGGGCTCGGCGTGGTCGCACGTGGTGATCGCGGCGCTGGCGGCGAAGCAGACGCAGCGGCCGGTGAAGCTGGCGCTGATGCGGCCGCAGATGTTCGGGCCCGTCGGCGGGCGGCCCCCCACGCGTCAGAAGCTGGCCGTCGCCGCGACGGCCAAAGGCAAGCTGACGGCCGTAAGTCACCACACGACCTCGGCGACCTCGCAGTTCGACGTCTTCGTCGAGGGCTCGGCACTGCAGGCGCGGCACCTGTATGCGAGCCCGAACATCGACAGCCGCCACCGGCTGGTA